>NZ_BMPE01000019.1 GCF_014647435.1 Deinococcus radiotolerans
ATGCTGCCCGCCTCGCTTGAGGCTCAGAAAAGATACAGGTCCTACCTGAATCTGTCAACTCCCCTGCCCAGAGTCTCACTTGATCAATGCGCAGAAGGCCCCCACACCAGTCTCCAGACAGCAAAAATGGAGAGGCGCGGCCTCTCCACTTTCTGCCGCTGCGGACCCTCAGCGCTGAATCAGGACCGTCTCCTGCACCTTCAACCCCTGCGCCAGTGCGTCCGCCGCGTGCTGCCGCGCGCCCTGAAGGTCATGGTTACGGTAATTTCCACACTCCAGTTCGCTGACGCCGGGAATGGACCGGTCATGAGCCGCTGTGTCCCGCAGCGCCGCCTCGAAAGCACGCAGCACGCCCTGCTCGTCCGGCTCGCCGATCACGGCCATGTACATGCCCGTACGGCAACCCATTGGCGAGACGTCAACGACATCACTCAGGTGGTCGCGCAGGTACCCGGCCAGCAGGTGCTCCAGGGTGTGCAGGGCCGCCGGTTCAATCTCAGCCTGGTTGGGCTGAAGAAGCCGGAGGTCGTACTTGCTGATCGAGTCGCCGCGCGGAGTGGTCTTCACACCGGCCAGACGGATGTAAGGAGCGCGGACCTTGGTGTGATCCAGATCGAAGGATTCGACGTTCGCCATACCCCTGATTGTGCCGCTTTCTGCTGGGCGCAACCGGGATGCGCAGCGCACTCCTATAGATAGAGAGCACACGCCCCAAGGACTGCGCGAAGGCACGTCGCCTTCGCACCGCCCGGGACACCTTCATATACTGCGCGTCGTGCCCACCCTGTCTGATCACCCGCGCCGCGTGCCCGCGTGGCTTCCCCTTCTGCTTGCCGCGCTGCTGATCGTTGCGGATCAGGCCCTAAAAGCCTGGGCACTGGCGAACCTCCAGGAGAACGCGCCCGCGCAGCCGTTCATCCCCGGACTGATCGACTGGGTCCTGGTCTTCAACACCGGCGCCGCGTGGAGCATGTTCAGTGGCAGCGCTGCGCCACTCGCACTGGGCCGACTGCTGATCGGGCTGGGCATCCTGGTGTACCTCTTTGTGCGGCCTCAGCCTCGCCTGCTGAGCGTGACGCTGAGCATGATCGCCGCCGGAGCCATCGGGAACGCCATTGATGGTCTGCGGCAGGGCCGGGTGACAGACATGATCCACTCGCCCGTGCTGAGCAGCGTCACGCAGGCCCTGAACGCGGGAAGCTTCCCGATCTTCAACCTGGCGGATTCCTGCGTGGTGCTGGGCACCATTCTGCTGGTCGTCGCCAGCTTCATCGGGGATCGCCGCAAGCCCCGCATCTGACCTGAACGCCGCCCCTATGACAGCCGCCGCCTCATCTCGGGGCGGCGGCTGTCATGCCGAATGTCCAGAGGGACGTAAAAAGCCTGCCGCCCCCGACCGGTCAGGCTGGGGGCGGCAGAGGGTCCTGATCGGGGATCAGGCAACGGCCTTACGGCACTTGCTGCACACGCGCAGGCGGAGGCTGACGCCACCGCGGGTGACCGTCAGGGGCTGCAGGTTGGGCTTCTGAACACGCTTGGTGACACCCGTGACCTTACGACCCACACCGCCCGCAGCGCGGGCCTTACCGCGGCGGATGACCGAGTTCACCACGATCGGCCCCTTCCCGCACACTTCGCACACTTTCGCCATGATGACTCTCCTTCTTGAGCCTGATTTTTACTTCTGGGCCGGGGGGGTACCCGTTCTGGGTGCCGTGCCGCGCCGGTCCATATCAGACAAGCCGTCCGAATGTAGCACACCGGGAGCGCTGGAGGCAAAGCCCTCCACCGACGTCCCCCTGCCCAGGCGCCAGACATGAGAAACCGGACGGGCACGCGACCCGTCCGGAGAGGAATAGCTGTTGTTAGCGAAGAACGCGCAGCGCCTTCAGGATGGCGATCAGCACCACACTGCCCAGCACGCCCCACACGATGCTCCAGAAGCTGAAGCCGTTGCCTGCCACGTCTGCGCCGCCGATGTTCAGCCAGCTGCCGAAGATCGCCTGGGCGAGGAGGCTGCCCACGATACCGATCAGGATGTTGGCGATGGCGCCCTGCTGAGCGTCGGTTTTCATGATCAGGCTCGCGAGCCAGCCGCACAGTGCACCAACCAGAATAGTAATGATCCAACCCATGATTTCTACCTCCATTTATTTGCTACTTGCGGGGATTCAACGATTCTTGCGTTCGCGGTGAACCGTTCGTTGTGAACGCAGCATGCGACCCGTCCAAAAGCCCGATTGTGGAGACTCGTACTTTCTCAAGAGCGGTTGAAGATGGGATGGATGTCCCGCAAACCCGGCCTAAGGAAAGCAGGCCTGGACACACTGTTTGGCACTCATATCTGACCTGACCCGCAAGACAGTTCAGCCCTTCACGGCTCAAATTGTCTTACCTCACTGCCGCCTTTGGCGGCCCGGCTGGGTAGCATGGCGGGCACACGGAGGCCTTCATCCCATGCCCGCAACCCCATCCCCATCTACACCGCGTCCATTCACGGTGCGCGCCCCGGCCAGCAGCGCCAACCTGGGGCCCGGCTTTGACAGCCTGGGCCTGAGCGTGCCCCTCTACACCACGCTGCGCGTCACGCCGCAGGCAACCACGCAGGTCGTGCCACTGGGCGCCGAACTGGAAGGCACGCCCGCCGACGAGAGCAATTACGTGTACCGCGCCATGCAGCTCGCGGCGAAGCGTGCCGGACGGCCCCTGCCCCCCGCCCGGATTGACATTGAGACGGAGGTGCCCCTGGCCCGCGGGCTGGGCAGCAGCGCCGCGGCGCTGGTCGCCGGGATCGTCGCCGGGAACGAACTGCTGGGCCGCCCCCTGGACGATGAAACGGTGCTGGACGTCGCCGCGCGCGAGGAAGGCCATCCGGACAACGTCGCCCCGGCCCTGTTCGGCGGGATCGTCGTGGCGACGCTGGATAAGCTGGGCACCCACTACGTCCGCCTGGACCCACCCGCGCACCTGGGCGTGACCGTGCTGATCCCGGACTTCGAGCTGAGCACCAGCAAGGCCCGCGCCGTGCTGCCCAAGGAGTACAGCCGCGCGGACGCCGTGCACGCCCTCTCACACGCGGCGCTGCTGGCCGCGGCACTCTCGCAGGGCCGCCTGGACCTGCTGCGGCACGCCATGCAGGACTACATTCACCAGATCTGGCGTGCGCCCCTGGTCCCCGGCCTGAGTGACATTCTGGAAGAAGCCTGGAAGCACGGCGCCCTGGGCGCGGCCCTCAGTGGCGCGGGGCCCACCGTGCTGTGCTTCCACGACACCCGCGAGCCCACCGCACCCCTGCACACGTACCTGCACAGCGTCATGAAACGCAACGGCCTGGAAGGCCGCGTGCTGGACTTCCCTATTGACGCGGCGGGCACACTGATCGAACGGGCGTAGGTCACTCATCAGCACGCGCGCCGCCGCCTGTCTCTGAAGCGGCGCGCGCAGGCCACCGACAGCACAAAAGAACAGCGCCGGAGTGATCTCTCACTCCGGCGCTTCTGCTGGTCGAGGCGGCGAGATTTGAACTCACGACCCCTACCACCCCAAGGTAGTGCGCTACCAGGCTGCGCTACGCCTCGACATCCAGCCCCAAAACTATAGGGGGCGTTCCGGATTCCGTCAAGGCCATGCCGGGCTGTCGGGACGCGCTTTGTATCTACCGGTGCGGGGTAGCTATCCTGCCGGACATGACCCTGACTTTTGACGAGAAGCTGCGCACCTACGCGCGTCTGGCGGTGCGGGTGGGCCTGGGCGTGAAGCCTGGGCAGCGCGTGCTGGTGCAGGCCCCGGTGGAGACGGCGCAGCTGGCGCGGCTGGTGGTGCGCGAGGCGTACGCGGCGGGCGCGAGCTTCGTGGACGTGCGCTGGGACGATGACGACGTGCAGCTGGCGCGCTTCGAGCTGGCGCCGGACGGGACGTTCGAGCAGATCAGCCGCTGGCGCGTGGACGCCGAGATCGAGACGGCCGAGGCCGGCGGCGCGGTGATCGCTATCCGCGCGACGAACCCGAACCTGCTGGGCAGCGTGGACCCCGAGCGCGTGGCGACCCATCAGCGGACCGTGGCCGCGTACCGCCGCCCGTACACCGCGCAGGTCATGACCAACCGCCTGAACTGGAACCTGATCAGCGCGCCCGTGAGCGGCTGGGCGCAGCTGATGTTCCCCGACGCGAGCGCAGAGCAGGCCGTCGCTCAGCAGTGGGACGCGATCTTCGCCGCGACCCGCGCCGATCAGGCCGACGCGGTGGAGCGCTGGGAGGCGCACCTCGCGGACCTGAAGCGCCGCCGCGACCTGCTGACCGGCAAGCAGTACGCCGCGCTGCACTTCCAGGGCGGCGGGACGGACCTGACGGTGGGCCTCGCGGACGATCACGTGTGGGGCGGCGGCGCGGCCGACACGCCCGGCGGGATCACCTTCACGGCGAACATCCCCACCGAGGAGGTCTGGACGGCCCCGCACCGCGAGCGGGTGAACGGCACAGTGGTCAGCACCAAGCCGCTGTCGTACAACGGCACGCTGATCGACGGCATCCGCATCGAGTTCAAGGACGGCCGGATCAGCGGCGCGAGCGCCGAGAAGGGCGAGGGGGCGCTGCTGAAGATGATCGAGACGGACGAGGGCAGCCACCGCCTGGGCGAGGTGGCCCTGGTGCCGCACTCCAGCCCCATCAGCCGCTCGGGCCTGTTCTTCTTCAACACCCTGTACGACGAGAACGCCGCCTCGCACATCGCCATCGGCAGCGCGTACCGCTTCAACGTGAAAGGCGGCGTGGACATGAGCCTAGAGGACTTCAACGCCAAGGGCGGCAACGACAGCCTCACGCACGTGGACTGGATGATCGGCAGTGACCGCATTGACGTGGACGGCATCACGAAGGACGGCCAGCGCGAGGCCGTGATGCGCGCGGGCGAGTTCGTGATCTGAGCGCAGGCAGCAGGCGGGGCGGAGGCTACCTGGCGCCTCCGCTCCGCCTGTTGTCCCGGTTCAGGGCCGCAGGTCGTCCTCGTCCACCAAGAAGTCCACGGCGCCACTACCGATCTCGTAGTACGCGCCGATCACGCGGATCTTCCCGGCCGCCTCTGCCTCGCGGATGACCGGCTCGTCGCGCAGCAGGCTCACCTGATAACGGACGTTGTTTAGCACCGCCTCGCGCATGCGGGCCTTCTTGTCGCGGATGGTCGGCATGTCCTGCAGGCTGGGCTGGATGCGGCGGATCAGGTTCTGGAGGTGATGCGGTTCCTCCTGCACCTGGGCTTCCGGCAGCAGGGCCGCCGCGACCGCCCCGCAGGCCTCGTGGCCCATCACGACCACCAGGTGCACGTCCAGGTGGCGGATGGCGTACTCCAGGGTGCCCAGCCCGGCCTCACCGACTACGTTCCCGGCGACGCGCACCACGAACAGCTGCCCCAGGCCCTGATCGAACACCAGTTCGACCGGCACGCGGCTGTCGCTGCACGCGAGGATCGCGGCGTAGGGCGTCTGCCCCATGATCTGCGCGCGGCGTTCGTTGGCGCTCATCTCGGGCCGGGTGGCCTGCCCGCCGAAGAAGCGGGCGTTCCCGTCCTTGAGGGCCTGGATGGCCGCGTCGGGCGTGGCGACGTCCGACTGCTTGATGTCGGCAATGTCGGCCATGCTGGCCCCACGGCGAATGGCGTCCAGGATGCGGCGCTCGAGGTCGGCAGCGATCGGCGGGGCGGCGTCGTCCATGCGCGGCATGCTAGCGCCCGGCCCGCGGCGGCCGCTGAACCCCGTCCAGTCACCCCGCCCGGCCGCTAGGGGCGGCGCCGCGGCCTCTGTGGCTATGCTGTCCAGGTGGATACGCTGACCGAGCTGCTCGAACGCTACGCGACCCTGCGCGACACGATCCTGGGCCTGGAAGCCGAGCGCGATGAACTGGGCGCGCAGATCAAGGCAGCGCTGCTGGACGGGGAACACGCCGAGACCGACCTGTACCGCGCAACCCTGAAAGCCTCGCGGCGCGTGGAATACCCCCTGGACCGTTTCCGGGAGGTATTCGGGGACGCCGCCGCGCTGGAGGTCGCCTCTATTGACCGCAGGCGCGCCGATGCCCTGGCGAAGGCCGGGGATCTGGACGGCGAGCAGCTGCGTGAACTGGCGGTCGTGAAGGAGACGCAGGCGCTGGTGCTGCAACCCAAGACCCGCTGAGCGGCGCCGGGCCCGGCGGTGACACGCGCCTGACCGGCCGGGGACGCGGACCTGACAGGCGCGCCGCAGGCTGGGTGCATGACGCTGCCTGCCCTGCATCCGCTGCTGAATCCGGACCTGCCTCCTCACCGGCAGGTGCCCAGCGACGCGTTCATCTGGACGGGCGCGGGCCTGTGGCTGGGGCGCGGGGAGGCCTTCACGCCCACCGCGCACATCTGGACGGAACGGGAGGTGCGGCAGGCCCGCCTGAGTGGCGCCCAGAGCGCACTGGACCGCCTGACGCGGTAGCACCAGAGCGAACAAGGGCGACCCCGGTCCTGAAACCGGAGCCGCCCTGTGACGGTCATGAAAAAAGCATTGCCGGTGAGCAGCGGCACCCGCGAATCATCCCTTATGGCTGCTGCCTTCCGGCCCTGACCAGGTTCAGGCGTTCACGCTGCGCTGCGCCAGCAATGCGTCCCAGACCATAGCACACCCGCTGGGCCGCTGCGTGGCCCCACGCAGGCACAAAGAAGAAGCGCCGGAATCCGAAGATCCGGCGCTGTCTGGTGCTCGGGATGGGACTTGAACCCACACAGCTAAGCTACACGCCCCTCAAACGTGCGCGTCTACCAATTCCGCCACCCGAGCATTGGGTGAGAGGCGAAAGCAATACTAGGGGTGAAGCCCGGCCGTGTCAAGCTGATCCCTTGCGTGGGGGCGCGGACGTGCTATGCTCGCGTTTGCCGTCGTGACGCGGTCAGGCCCCGGGCACACCGGTTTTTTCCTGGCTGACACGCACGGGACACCACAACAAGAGAGGTTTCACACATGATCGACAAGAAACAGACCATCCAGAGCCACGCCAAGCACGGCGCCGACACCGGCAGCACTGCCGTCCAGATCGCCCTGCTGACCGAGCGCATCAACAACCTGTCGGTCCACCTGACCGCCAACAAGAAGGACAAGCACGGTCAGCGCGGCCTGCAGCTGCTGAACGGTCAGCGCCGCCGCCTGCTGAAGTACCTGGAGCGCACCAGCTACGACGAGTACATCGCCCTGACGGATCAGCTGAAGATCCGCCGCGGCCAGCGCATCGTCCGCTAAGACGCGCCCCGCAGACCGCCGCCCCCCGAACGGGATGGGCGGCGGTTTTCTGTTACCGCCCGTCCGTGCCGGGCTGGCCGCGGTCCGGCACGTCGCGCCAGTCACCGCTGGGCACCACGCTCGCGCCAGGCTGCCGCAGGCGGTCCGGGCGGGCGTACACGTACACCCAGGCCGTCACGTCCTCTCCCCCGTCCAGGGTGAGCGGCGCGAGCTCGCGGGTGTAGAGGGGCGGCGTGTCGTGCAGGCCCTCCAGGTCGTCCAGGCCGGGCAGGGCCGCCGCCCACGCCTGGGGGGTGTAGCTCAGGACGGCGCCGCGCACCGCGCCGTGCGCCGGGCCGCGCGTCAGGGCCGGGTACCCTTCCGGGTGCAGGTGATGCAGCGTGAACCCGCGCAGCGTGGCTGCCTGGGCGGTGAAGCCGCGCGCGGCGACGTGGGCGTTGCGCTCGCCGGGGAGCAGGGTGCCGTACACGAACACTCGGGTCACGGACACGTCGGCAGGATCGGTCATGTCCGGACTGTAGCGGGGCGCGGCGGGCCCCGGACAGGCCCTGTCTGCGGCGCCGCCTACAGCCGCTGACCCTGCGGCTGGTGGTAGTACACGCGGCCGATCACGCTGGCCTCCTCCGGCCGCACGGGCGGGTGGTCGGGGTTGTCGCTGGACAGCCACAGCTGATCGCTGTAGCGGCGCAGGCGCTTGACGGTCAGGCCCAGGCCCGGCACGTGCAGGACGTACACGCGGCCCTCGCGCAGGTCGAGGTCGCCGGGGTCGACGTACACGCGGTCGCCGGGGCGCAGGCCGCCGGAGTCGGTGGTCATGGAGTCTCCCTGCACCTGGAGCACCAGCATGCCGGGGCGGTGGTCGCGCAGCGGCACGAGTTCGTAGTCGATGACGCTGGCGTGATCTTCTGCCGTGGGCAGGCCGGCGCTGGCGAGCGCGCGGACGGGCACGCGGATGAGTTCCATGCTGCCCAGTAGGTCCTCGCGCGGTTCGGGCGCGAGGGGGCGCAGGCCGGTGCGGGCAGTCCATTCGCTGAGGGTGATGTTCAGGGCGCGGCGCAGCGCGTCCTGCCGCACGGCGGTCAGGGCGCCCAGGGCCCGTTCCCCGCGTTCCAGGCGGCTGAGGTAGGGCTGCGTGATCCGGCCCTGCGGCCCGCCGAGCGCCCCGGTGCGGTCACTGAGTTCGTGCTGGCCGAGGCCCAGCGCCTGACGCTGCTGCCGCAACCATCCCGAGAGGTCGCTGGAGTCCGTAGCGGAGGGGGGGGTCATGTGGCGAGTGTACCGGGTGAGTGATGCCTGGATTGAGGCTCCATGACTTGCTTTATGTCTACAGACATATTATGCTCAGGACAGACCACATGGTCTCCGGTTCGTACGTTCCCCGGCCCGGCTGGAGGTCCCGTCATGCCCGACCCGTCCCCCCTCACCCCCACGCTGCGTGACCTGCTGCCCCTGCTCCTCCTGAGTTTCAGCGCCGGTAGCCTGACCCAGCTCACGCGGCTGCTCGCCCGACCCGGCCGGCCCCGCCTGCGTCCCACCCTGGCCCTGGCTACCGCCGCCGGCATCGCGGCGCTGACGGTCAGCGCCCTCACCTGCGCCGCACTCCCACACCCCGCACCGGCCCTGCTGCTCGCCCTGGCCTGCGTGACCGGCTGGAGCGGCCCCGGCATCCTGGCCCGCCTGGGCGGCCTGGTCGAGCGTCAACTGGGCCTGCACGACCCCGCCACAGCCCCTAGCCACCCGCCTGACCGCTGACCCAGGAGTCCTCCGGACAGCCCCCGCCAACGGTCCTGAAACCCTCTGAAGTTTCGCCTCCTGGCCCCACGACTGACCGGACGGACCAATGGAGAGTTCCGCCACAGCCGCCCCGCACGCCCACCCGCACAATGACGCATGAACCTCAAGCGCGCGCCGGGCGACCACGCCCGCCCTGCCCTGTTCGCCCCGCTGCTCACGCTGCTGCTGGGCACCCTGCCGGTCACGCAGGCCCAGACGGCCCCCAGCGCGGCCCCACCGGCCACCCCGCAGGAGCGCCGGGTCAAGAGCGCCGCGCCCCTGAGCGCCGCCGAGCAGGCCACCCTGCAGGCCCTGGTCAGCCGCGTGCGGCCCGCGACCGTACGCATTGAGCAGTGCGTCCCTACCCGCTGTGACAACCCGGACGGCATCGGGTCCGGCGTGCTGATCAGCGCGGACGGCCTGATCCTCACCGCGTACCACGTGATCAACGGCGCGCGCGACCTGAGCGTGCAGCTGCTCAGCAAGACCCGCTACCCCGCGCAGGTGATCGGGTACAACGACCAGGACGACTTGGCGCTGCTGCGCGTGAATGTCCCGGCCGGCACGCCCTTCCTGCCGCTGGCCGCCGCGAAGCCCGCCGTGGGCGACACGGCCCTGGCCATCGGGAACGGGAACGGGGCGTTCCTGACCTCCAAGACCGGGCGCCTGCTGGGCCTGGACAGTGACCCGGGCCGCGCGGACTTCCCCCCGGGCACCCTGGAACTGAACGCGCCCCTGATCCCCGGGGACAGTGGCGGCCCGGTTGTGAACACCAGGGGCGAGGTGACCGGCATCGTGAGTTACATCAGCCTGGCGCCCGGCAGCGGCCCACGCTCGTACGCAGTGCCCGTGACGCTCAGCGACCCGCGCGTGGCGGCCCTGAAGCGTGGTGAGAAGCGGGACGCGCCCATCATCGGGATTGGGCTGGACGGCGTGTTCTCGGACCTGTTCTACCTGCCCAGCGAGGGCTTCAAGGAGCTGACGAAACTGCTGTCGCTGGGTGAGACGCCGGGCGCGTTCTTCACCAGTGTGCGGCGGGGCAGTCCCGCCGCGCAGGCGGGCCTGAAGCCCCTCATCCTGAATGCCGCCTCCAAGCGGGTGTCCGGGGACATCGTGACGGCGGTGAACGGCAAGCGCATCGTGAACTTCGCGGAGTTCCAGTACGCCGTGCGCGCCTTCCAGCCGGGCGACACCGTAACCCTGAGCGTCCTGCGGGACGGCAAACCGCTGGAAGTGAAACTGACCCTGGTGGGGCGCAGCACCCTGAGCAACTGAGCGTTCCGGGGAGACGAGACGGCCGGGGTGATGTGCCCCGGCCTTCATATTGTCGTAATAGGTCTTGACAATTCTGCTTTTAACAGAATAATGCGGATTATGGACACCCTGAAAAAAGCCGGAGCCATGCTGGCCCACCTCGACCTCTTCCACCAGATGCTCGACCTGCGCGGCCTGCTGCAACTCGCCGCCCACATGGAGGAACGCGGCGACCGCGTCACCCTGATCAGCCCCCAGACCATCACCCTGATCGGACAGGACATGCACAGCGACGCCACCGTTACCACCAGCAAGGGCGCCACCATCCAGGCCCCCACCGCCTACCGCGTCCTGCACAGCCTCAAGGGCCACGAGGCTCCCGAGTACGCCGTCACCCGCGAGGAGCTCGCCGCGCTGAACGCCCGCGCCGTCACCGAACTTGAAAGCAGCGACGCCCTGCGCGCCTTCGACGCCACCCTGGCCCGCATCAGCGCCCCCACCGACACGGCCGAGCGCCCCACCCGCACCCGCCGCGCCCCCGACGCCGAGGCCGCCCCCACCGAACAACCCGCCGCCTGAACCCCCACACCACACAGACGCGCCCACCCTGCCCGCTCACGCGCGGCAGGGTGTTTCACGGCCCGCACCCGCCGCCCAGGACGGCGCTGCGGGCCTCATCAGCTGAGCTTCACCCACACCCGCTAGCCTGACCCCCGTGAAGCGCGGCCTCCTGCTCCCCACCCTGCTCGTCCTGAGCACCGCCCACGCGCAGCCCACCCCGGACCCCCTGAGCGGCGGAGACTACGCGCAGGCCTACGCGGCCGCGCAGGCGGCCGGGGACGCCGTGACCGCCAGCCGCGCCGCCGCCGCCATGACCGAATACCGCGCCGGAAGCCGAGACTGGACCACCCGCGCCGTGCAGGCCGCCCGTCAGGCCACCGCCGCCCACCCCAGCGACCCGGACGCGCAGCTTGCGCTGGGCAGCGCCCTGGGCCTCCAGGCCCGCGCCGGCGGCTACACCCTGGGCGCCCTGAGCACCGCGCAGCAGGCCCGCGCCGCCCTGGACCGCGCCCTGAACCTCGCGCCGGACCGGGCCGACATCCAGGCGGTGCTGGCCGAATGGCACGCCGGCGCCTGGGCCAAAGCCGGCATCTTCAGCGGCGGCAACCAGGAGCGCGCCCGCAGCCTGGCCACCGCCGCCGCCCGCCGCGCCCCGGACAGCGTGTTCGTGCAGGCCCACGCCGGCATTGCCCTGAGCCTGATCAGGGACCCGCAGGCCCGGCCCCTCCTGAACCGCGCCGTCAACCTGGACGCGCCCACCGCCCTGACCCGCGACCTTCAGGCCCAGGCAAAACGCGTTCTGGACAGCCTGAAACCATAAGCGGAAGCCTGAGTGAAGCGCTAATAACGATCCTCAGCGCCGGTCCCACCACGTCGCCGCGCGGGTGCCGGGCAACAGGGGCACGTCCAGCGCGTGTCCAGCGCGCTCTGCCAGCGCCTGCGCTTCCGCCTGCGCGCGGCCCTCACCCAGCCAGCCGCTCCAGTACGCGCGCAGCACACCAGTCACCAGGGCCAGCGGTACACGCCCGGCCGGCTGCACCGGCTGGTACAGCAGGTCCAGGTCCGTCAGCGGGCCGCCATCCGGGCCACCCACCGGCTGCCAGTACGGCACATCCACGGTCCGCAGGCCCAGCGCGTGCAGCGCCGCGCGCCGCTGCGCAGGGTCCACGCCGGTCGCGGCCTCCACCGCGCGGTCCTCGGCACTCTGGCGGCCCGGGTGAACGCTGTCGGCGAACATGCCCGCCAGGCCCGCCGCCTGAACCACGCACAGGGTCTCGCCGTGCAGGGCGCGGCCCACACCCATGCCCCGCGCGGCGCGCGTGACCGCCATGAACGAGTTGAAGCCCGCCCCGCGCAGCTCGCCGGGCAGGGGCAGCAGGGCGTACAGGGTGCCGCCCAGCACCTCGCCACCCGGGGTCTGCGCGACCAGCAGCCGGTCCTCGCGCTGCGGGCTGCGGCGCGTGATCAGGTGCGAGAAGACCTCCGGGGGAATCAGCATGTCCGGCGCGTAGTAGCTGGCCTCCTGCACCCGCCCGAACGCGGCAATGGCCGGGTCATCGGGGTCGGTCACGTGCCGCAGCGTGAAGGTCAGGCTCGTCATGCCGCCCAGGGTAGGAGAGTGAGGCGCGGGGCACTGCAAGTTCCGCCCGCATTGCTGGTCAGCTTCGCGCCGGGCCACCGGGCGCGGCCTGTATAACTGAAAGTCATGACCCCCACCGACCTGCTGACGACCCTGGTGACCGAACTGGGCTGGAACCTCGCCGTGTGGCTGCCCACCCTGCTGATCAGCCTGCTGTTCATCCGCGCGGTGCTGGGCGTGCGGGTCCGCGAACTGATCACCGAGATCGAGGAGCACCAGACGGCCGCGATCGGCGCGGTGTTCTTCTGGGTGTCGCTGGGCTTCAGCCTGCTCCTGAGCCGCACCATCGCCAGCCCCGTCCCCGACGGCGGCACCTGGACCGAGGCGTTCACGTGGCTGGCCGTGGCCATCATCGTGACGCTGCTGCTGTTCACGCTGGGCGTCCTGGCCGTGTTCGGCAGCCTCGCCCGCCGTAAGGGTGAGGGCGTGCTGCGTTACATCCGCCGCGAGATGCGCGAGGAGCACAACCTGGCCCTGTCGTTCATCATGGGCGCGCTGTTCCTGGTGCCGGCCGTCGTCACGTACCACGTCACGCTGTAAATCACCCTGCGCCCCACGCCCCCGGAGCGGCGGTTCCGGGGGCGTGAACTGTCGTCAGGGTCGGGCGGCCCGTCCCCGCACCCCGCTATGCTGGGCGGCATGACGGCCCCCGACTCCAGTCCTCCCACCGCCGGTGACAGCGCGCCGCGCGTGGCCCCGAACTTCATCACCGAGATCATCGAACGCGACCTGCAGAGTGGGAAGTACCCGCAGGTCGTGACGCGCTTCCCGCCGGAACCCAGCGGGTACGCGCACCTGGGGCACATCTTCGCGTCGTTCCTGGATTTCCAGACGGCCGCGCAGTACGGCGGGCGCTACCACCTGCGCATGGACGACACCAACCCGGAACTCGCGACGCAGGAGTACGCGGACGCCATCGCGGACGACCTGCGCTGGCTGGGCTGGGACTGGGGCGAGCACCTGTACTACGCCAGCGACCACTTCGAGCAGTACTACGCGTACGCCGAGCAGCTAGTAAAGCAGGGCGACGCGTACGTGGATTCCGTGACGGGGGACGAGATGAAGCGCCTGCGCGGCGACGCCCGCACGCCCGGCACGCCCAGCCCCTACCGGGACCGCACGCCCGAGGAGAATCTGGACCTGCTGCGCCGCATGCGCGCCGGGGAGTTCGCGGACGGCGCGCACGTGCTACGCGCGAAGATCGACCTGAGCAGCCCGAACATGAAGCTGCGTGACCCGGTGCTGTACCGCATCCTGCGCGGGCATCACTACCGCGCGGGGGACGCGTGGTGCATCTACCCCATGTACGACTTCCAGCACCCGCTGCAGGACGCGCTTGAGGGCGTGACGCACTCGATGTGCAGCCTGGAGTTCGTGGACAACCGCGCCATCTACGACTGGCTGATGGAACGCCTGGGCTTCAGCCCGCGACCGCACCAGTACGAGTTCGGGCGACGCGGCCTGGAGTACACCATTACGAGTAAGCGCAAGCTGCGCAAGCTCGTGGAGGCCGGAAAGGTGCACGGCTGGGATGACCCGCGCATGCCTACCCTGCGCGCGCAGCGCCGCCTGGGCGTCACGCCGGAGGCCGTGCGGGCCTTCGCGGCGGAGATCGGCGTGAGCCGCACGAACCGCACCGTGGACCTCAGCGTGTACGAGAACGCCGTGCGCAGCGACCTGAACCACCGCGCGCCGCGCGTGATGGCGGTCCTGGAACCGCTGCCCGTCACCCTGGAGAACCTGACCGAGGCGCAGACGCTGAGTCTTCCCTACTGGCCGTTCGACGTGGTGCGTGACTCGCCCGACGGGCTGGTCGCCCTGCCCACCGGGGAGCGCGTGGCGCCCGAGGCTGCGGTACGCGACGTGCCGCTGACCCGCGACCTCGTCATCGAACGCGACGACTTCAACCCCGAGCCGCCCAAAGGCTTCAAACGCCTCACGCCGGGCGGCACGGTGCGGCTGCGCGGGGCGGGCATCATCCGCGCCGACCGCTTCGACATGAATGACAGCGGGCAGGTCACGCGCGTGTACGCCACGCTGCTGGGCGAGGACGCCAAGGCGGGCGGCGTGATCCACTGGGTCAGCGCCGAGCAGGGCGTGCCCGCCGAGTTCCGCCTGTACGACCGTCTGTTCCGCGTACCCAACCCCGAGGCCGCCAACCCCGAGGACGCGCAGGCCGAACCCGTCGCCCCCGACTTCAACCCTGAGGAGATCGGGCACGAGGACGAGACCAAACCCCTCGATGATGCGTTCATGGCGTTCCTGAACCCCGACAGCCTGCGCGTCACGCGCGGACTGGTGGAACCCAGCGTCACGCGCGACCCCGCAGGCACCCGCTACCAGTTCGAGCGGCAGGGCTACTTCTGGCGCGACCCGGTGGACAGCCGCGAGGACGCCCTGGTGTTCGGGCGGATCATCACCCTGAAGGACGCCTGGGCGAAAGCTGCGCAGAAGGCCGAGGCGCCCGCCAAGGCCCCCAGGCCCGCCAAGGCGCAGGCCCCGAAGACCGAGCCGACCGAGAAGGCCGCGCCCGCCGCCCTGAGCCCCGAACAGGAGAACGAGGTGATCCGCCTGACTGGTCTGGGCGTCCCGGACGCCGAGGCCCGCACCCTCGCGCGTGACGCCGCGCTGCTGGCCTTCCTCGGTGGGGCCGCGCAGGACAGCACCTTCGCGCAGGTCGCCAGCTGGGCCGCGAACGACCTCGCGCCGGGCCTGCGCGCCGGGGAAGTCCGCGTGCAGGCCGCCGACCTCGCCCCGCTGGCCGCGCTGCTGGCCGGGAAGAAGGTCACCACCCGCGTCGCCCGCGACGTCCTGACCCGCGCCGCGCAGACCGGCGAGGCCCCCGCCGCGATCATCGAGCGCGAGAACCTCGCCGGGGGCCTCAGCGAGGACGCCCTGAACGCCGCCATCGCGCAGGTCCTGGCCGACAACGCCGACAAGGTGGACGCCTACCGGGGCGGCCGCACCGCGCTGCTGGGCTTCTTCACTGGGCAGGTCATGCGCGCCACCGGCGGCAAGGCCGACCCCGCCACGCTGAACGCCGCCCTCCAGGCCGCACTGAACGGCTGAGCCGCACCACATCCGGTGTTCCCGGCCTTCCGTTTCAGGGAGGCCGGGTCTGTTTTAATGACCCCCATGTCTGACGTGACCCCCGCCGACCTGCCCCGTGACCTGGGCTTCGCCATGCCCGCCGAGTGGGCCGAGCACGCCGCCACCTGGATGAGCTGGCCCGCCGACGACGACCTGTGGTTCGGGCACCTGGAGGGCGTGCGCGCCGAGTTCGCCGAGCTGGTACGCACCATCGCCCGCTTCGAGCCGGTGCAGCTGCTCGTGCGGGACGAGGAGAGCAGCGCCGACGCCCGCGCGCGGCTGGGCGGCGCGGACGTGACCTTCCACGACGTGCCGCTGGACGACGTGTGGATGCGCGACAACGGCCCCATCTTCGTCAAACGTGGCGGGGATCTGGCGCTGGTGGACTGGAAATTCAACTCCTGGGGCGGGAAGTTCAACTGGTCGAACGACGACCGCGTGCCCGAGTACATCGCCGGGCAGCTGGGCACGCACCGCTGGGCGCAGCCGTTCGTGCTCGAAGGCGGCGGGCTGGAGGTGAACGGCCGCGGCGTGGGCCTGACCACCCGGTCGTGCTTCCTGACCGACACCCGCAACCCCGGCCTGACCGAGGAAGGCTATGCGTTCCTGCTGGCCGACACGCTGGGCGTACGCAAACTGCTGTGGCTGGACGGCGGGCTGGAGAACGACCACACCGACGGGCACATCGACACCATCACCCGCTTCACGGACGAGCGGACCATCGTCACCAGCGTCGAGCCGAACCCCGAGGATCCCAACCACGCGGTCATGGCGAAGAACCTCGCGGACCTGCGGGCCATGACCGACCAGGACGGCCAGCCCTTCCGTATCGTGGAGCTGCCCCTGCCCGCCACCTACCTGGAGGGCGCGGAGGGGCGCCTGCCGCCCACGTACGCGAACTTCTACATGGGGAATGGGTTCGTGGTCGTCCCGCAGTACGGCGACCCGAACGACGCCCGCGCCCTGGAGGTCCTGACACCGCTGTTCCCCGGGCGCGAAGTGATTGGCCTGAGCAGCCGCGCGATCATCGAGGGCGGCGGCAGCTTCCACTGCGTGACGCAGCAGCAGCCCGCCGGGACGCCCTGGATGCAGGACGCCTGAGGCGTGCCGTTCCAGCCGCTGCCGGAGGATCAGCCGAGCTGCACCGTGGCGTGCCCCGCGTGCGGGCACCGCTGGCTGGTGTACGAGCAGCAGCTGGGCCTGCTGGGCTCCTGCCCGGCCTGCGGTGGCGCGCGGCCCCGGTACATGGGGAGCGTGGCGCCGGGCAGTGGGCGGCAGGTGTCGTTCGGCACTTTCCGCGCCCTGCTGGATGAGCCGCGTCTGCTGGATCTGATCGGGCAGGCGCTGGGGCTGCACCCGACAGGCGCGGAGCGCTTCGCGGACAGTCAGGGCCGCGAGGTGCCGCTGGAGGATGTTCACTACGCCCTCCAGGGGAACGCAGAGTGGCAGGGGCAGGTCTACAACCTCCACATGAGCCGCGCCCGCTGAGCGCGCGTGCCAGATTGACGGCGTGACCGACCTTGACCTTGGCGGCGGGTACTCGGCCCGCTCGATCTCGCTGGAGGCGTACCGGGCAGCGTGTGCGCGGCTGGAGGACCGGATCTTCGGCGGCACGTCCCTGTACGCGTTCGACCCACCGCAGCGGACGGCCCCGCCGCTGGGCCCCTCATGGAACTGGGGCGTGTACCACGGCGCGGACCTGATCGGCTGGCATCACGCGCACGCGCTGGACGAGCAGACCGCGTACATGGCCGACACGGGCCTGCTGCCCGAGCATCAGGGACGTGGGGTATACACGCGGCTGCTGCCGCACCTGCTGGCCACCTTCCGCGCGGCGGGGTTCGCGCTCGTCAAGAGCCACCACCGCGCGACGAACAACGCTGTGATCCTCCCCAAGCTGCGCGCCGGGTTTCACCTTCAGGGCCTGAACGCGTACGAGGGCGGCGTGAATGCCGCGTTGACCCTCAGCCTGGACGGCACGTACGGGGAGGCGATGCACGTCCGCAGCGGCTTCCGGCCGCCCAGCGGTGAGGCGGCGCGGCGCCTGGGGCTGCCTGACCGGCCCGCCCCTGCACCGGTCCCGGCTCCCAGCCTCTCCCTCCCGCCGGAAGCGGAGAGCGGCGTGGACCTGGGGGGCGGGTACAGCCTGCACCGCGTGCCCACCGCCACGTACCGCGAGGTGTACGCGCAACTGGAGGCCGCCGCGTACGGGACGGACTCGTTCGACTGGGGCGACCGTGAATCCGCCCCTGCGCCGCGCGGCCCGCTGTGGAGCTGGCTGATCGGTTACGAGGGTCAGGTGGCCGGGTGGCAGGCCAGCCGAGCGTGGGACCCGCGCACGGCGTACATGGTGAACACCGCGCTGCTGCCCGCGCACCGGGGCCGGGGCGTGTACACCCGCCTGCTGCCCGTGATCCTGGAGGCCCTGCGCGCCGAGGGCTACGCGCTGGTGCGCAGCCACCACCACCTGACGAACAACGCCGTGATCATCCCGAAGCTGCGCGCAGGCTTCCGCTTTCAGGGCGTGCAGATCGACGAGCACGGCGTGATGGCAGTGCTGCTCCTCAGCTTCGACCAGGGGTACGCGGCGTACATGGACCGCCGCAGTGGCCTGACCCGCTGAGGGGCCGCGGTAGACGGCGCGCAGCACCGGCAGAGGCCGGGGTGGTGTACTGCCGGTATGACCTTTCCTGATCCGGACCGGTACGCGCGCCTGCCCTACCGCCGCGCGGGCCGCAGCGGCCTGCAGCTCCCGGTGGTGTCGCTGGGCCTGTGGCACAACTTCGGTGGCGTGGACCGCCTGGAAACCATGCGCGAGATGCTGAGGACCGCGTTCGACGGCGGCGTCACGCACTTCGACCTGGCGAACAACTACGGCCCGCCCCCCGGCAGCGCCGAAAGCAACCTGGGACAGCTGCTGCGGCAGGACTTCGCGCCGTACCGGGACGAGCTGATCATCTCCACGAAGGCCGGGTACACCATGTGGCCCGGCCCGTACGGCGACTGGGGCAGCCGCAAGTACCTGCTGAGCAGCCTGGACGCCAGCCTCAGGAGGCTGGGCCTGCCGTACGTGGACGTCTTCTACCACCACCGGCCCGACCCGAACACGCCGCTGGAGGAGACGATGGGCGCCCTTGATCACGCGGTGCGCAGCGGGCGGGCGCTGTACGTGGGCCTGAGCAACTACCCGGCGGACCTGACCCGGCAGGCGGCGCAGATCCTGCGGGCGCTGGGTACGCCCTGCGTGCTGCACCAGCCCAAATACAGCCTGTTCGAGCGGGGTGTGGAGGGCGGCCTGCTGGACGCCGCGCGGGACGAGGGGATCGGCGTGATCGCGTTCAGCCCGCTGGCGCAGGGCCTGCTGACCGGCAAGTACCTGGGCGGCATTCCCGGGGATTCCCGCGCGGCGGGCGGCGGCTTCCTGAAGCCCGAGCACGTCACCGAGGAACGCCTGACCCGGGTGCGCGCCCTGAACGATCTGGCCGCCGCGCGGGGGCAGACGCTGGCGCAGCTGGCGCTGGCGTGGGTGCTGCGCCACCCCGAGATGACGAGCGCCCTGATCGGCGCCAGCCGGCCCGCGCAGATCACGGACGCGCTGGGCGCGCTGAACGCCGGGCCGCTCCGCGCGGACGAACTGGACCGGATCGAGGTGATCCTGCGCGGGGAAGCCGCGCCGTGACGGTGATCAGGCGCGGCGGGGTGGGCGGTTCTTCGCGCGTTTGATCGTGCCGATCCCCGCCTCGCTGGTCAGCACAGTGCGGTACAGCGTCCACCACTCGCGCGCCTTGTCCGCCTCGCGGGTGAGGGTCTCGAAGCGGTAATACGCGGCCTCGCCGGTCGGGAGGACGAACGTGGGCGTGCCGAACACGCCCACCTCGCGCGCGGCGTCCAGCTCGGCGCGCAGCTCGGCGCGGCGGGCGTCCTCCTCGGCCAGGGCGGCCGCGAAGGCTGCCTGATCCAGACCCGCCTCCTGCGCGGCGACGTGAATGGCGGCGTCACTCAGGGGCTCCCTGCGCTCGTGGTGCGCGCGGAACAGGGCCAGCGTGAACGCCCAGTGTGCCGCCTCGCCCTGAAGGGCCGCCGCGTGGGACGCCAGGAACGCGCGCAGGCTGGGCGTCTGGTACTTCATATACCCCTCGCCCTCCGGGGCGTCCAGCGTCTGCTCCGTGATCCGCCACGTCAGGTCCCTGGCGTTGTCCGCGTGGTTGCCCTCCACCAGCGAGAAGTGCCGCAGGGTGAAGTCCTCGCCCTCCGCGCGCAACACCGCGGCGAGTTCCACGCCACGCCAGGCGTAGGGGCACAGGAAATCGAAGTACAGCTCGGTCGCTTGGGTCATGCGGGGCACCGTACACCCGCGCACCGCCCGGCAAACGTCACGCGGGCTGCACTCCACCCAGCGGGCCAGCCTCCACGGCCTCCACCTCGGCGACCGCCCCGGCGACCAGCACCGCGTCCCCGGCGCGCAGGACGTCCTCGGCGCGGCTGCGCAGCGGCTGCCCGTCCCGCCAGATCGCCACGACCAGCGCGCCCGTCTCACGGCCCAGGTCCGCCACCGTGCGGCCCACCAGGGCGGGCGGCACACTCAGCTCGCGGATCGTGAAGTGCTCGCTGATCACGTCCCCGCTCAGCAGGCGGCTCAGGCGCGGCGCGAGCATCATCGCCGCGATCCGGTTCCCGCTCAGCTGGTACGGATTCACGACCTCGTCCGCCCCGGCGCGGCGCATCTTGCGGGCTGCGGACTCGTCACTGGCCCGCGCGATCACCCGCACGCCCGGGTTCAATCCCCTGGCGGACAGCACCACGTACAGGTTGCTGGGATCGCTGTTGATCACCGTGACCAGCGACGCCGCCCGCTCGATGCCCGCGCGGCGCAGCACGTCCTCGTCGGTCGCGTCCCCGACCAGGGTGTGCAGCCCCTGCGTCTGCGCCCACTCCAGGTGCTCCGGGCGGTGGTCAATCACGACCACCTCGCGCCGCGCGCCCCGCAGCGCCACGCTGACCGCCTCGCCCACCTGCCCGTACCCGCACACGATCGTGTGATCCTTCAAACCCATGATCCTCCTCTCCCGCCGCCGCCGCGCCGCGCCCGGGTCCGTCACGGTCCGCAGCATCGTCTCGGCCAGCAGCGTCAGCAGGTACAGCATCAACCCGATCCCCACCAGCATCAGCACCACGCTGAACACCTTGCCGTCCGCGTGCAGGTCGCCCGGCGTGCCGTACCCCACGGTCGTCAGGGTCATGGCCGTCATGAACAGGCAGTCCAGCCACGACCAGCCCTCCAGCACCCGGTAGCCCACCGTGCCCGACACCACCAGCCCCGCGATCAGGGCCAGCAGCACGGCGGGGCGGCGGGTCATGCCTCAAGTGTAGGCGCGCAGCGGTCCGGTCAGCGGGTGATCGCGCTGAACATGAGATAGGCCGTGCCGGCGCTCAGCACCGCCCCGAAAGCCCCCAGCAGCCAGCGCATCCAGGACCGGTATGGCGGCACGTCCAGTCGGGCTTCAAGGAGGCCGCGCCGGTTCAATTTCCTACCAGGATCCATGCGCACGGTCAGCGGCGTCCCGATCGGCACGAGCGCCTGCGCCGCCCGCAGCGCCGCGCGGTCCCCCTGGTCATCCAGGTCGCACAGGGGCGGACGGGGCTGCGGACGGGGCAGCATCACGGCGTTCAGGGCCCGGGGCTGCACCTCCGCCACGCGGCCACCGGGCAGGTCCAGGGTCACGGCGACCCGCGCCGAACTGTTCCCACTGAGCCACCAGCCCAGCCCGAACCCCTGCACCACCCGGTGGCCGGTCACGACACCGTCCTCCAGCGGCCAGGTGCCGGTCCACTGCTCCGGGCGGGCGCGCAGGCCCATCCAAATCAGCCACAGGCCTGCCGCGACCATCGCCACCCCACCGGGAATGTTCAGTGAAAGCCACACGGCTCGGGGCAGCAGGTCCCGACTCAGCGCGCCGTACACCACCAGCAGGATGAAGCCCAGGCCCTTCAGGTCACGCAGCAGAAATCGCGGCACGCCTCAGGGTACGCGGTGCGGTGCGCGGGGTTCCCGTCAGGCGGGTTCTTTCGGGGTGAGGTTCGCCGCGATGAAGTCCTTGAGGGTCTGCACGTCGTTGGGGATCACCTGGAAGCGTTTGGGGGCCTGCTCGATGCCGTCGAAGCGGGCGGGGCGCCCTGGGGTCTGCCCCACGGCCGCCTGTACGGTCTCCTCGAACTTGGCGGGCAGGGCGGTTTCCAGGCAGATCATGGGCACGCCGGGCCGCTGGTAGGCCTGCCCGACGAGGACACCGTCGGCGGTGTGCGGGTCGATCAGGCGGCCATACGTCTCGAAGACGGTGCGGATGGTGCGCAGGCGGTCGGCGTGGGTGCTGCGTCCGCTGCGGAAGCCGCTGGCCTGCACGGCGTCCCAGTGAGGGGTGCCACTCAGGGCGACGGGGCGGCTCTGGCCGACCTCGTCCCACCAACTGCGCGTCTGCACGGCGTCCGCTCCGGCGATCAGGTACAGGTAGCGTTCGAAGTTGCTGGCCTTGCCGATGTCCATGCTGGGGCTGCTGGTCACCGCGACCCGGTCGGCGGGGCGGACGTGGTAGGTGCCGCCGCTGAAGAAGTCGTGCAGGACGTCGTTCTCGTTGCTGGCGACGAGCAGCTGCCCGATGGGCAGGCCCATGGATTTGGCGAGGTACCCGGCGAACACGTTCCCGAAGTTCCCGGACGGCACGCTGAAGTCGGCCTCTGCCCCGGCGGGGAGGTTCAGGGCGAGGTACGCCTTGAAGTAGTACACGGCCTGCGCGAGCACCCGCGCCCAGTTGATGCTGTTCACCGCGCCGATGTCGTAGCGGGCCTTGAAGTCCGCGTCGGCGTTCACGGCCTTCACGAGGTCCTGACAGTCGTCGAAGACGCCCTCCACGGCCAGGTTGAAGATGTTCGGCTCCTGGAGGCTGAACATCTGCGCCTGCTGAAAGGCACTCATGCGGCCGTGCGGGGAGAGCATCACGACGTTCACGCGCGCCTTGCCGAGCATGGCGTACTCGGCCGCCGAGCCGGTGTCGCCGCTGGTGGCGCCCAGGATGTTCAGCCGCTCGTCGCGGCGTTCCAGAACGTACTCGAACACCTGCCCCAGGAACTGCATGGCCATGTCCTTGAACGCCAGGGACGGCCCGTTTGACAGTTCCAGCAGGTACAGGCCGCCCCCGTCCGGACCCGTCTCGCCCAGCGGGGTCAGGGGCGTGATCTCGGGGCTGTGGAAGACCTCTTGCGTGTACGTGCTCCGCAGCAGGGCGCGCAGGTCCGCTTCGGGGATGTCCGTGATGAAGGGGCGCATCACCTCGTAGGCGAGGTCCGCGTAGCTGAGGTCCCGCCACGCGGCCAGCTGCTCAGGCGTGACTGTGGGAATCGACTCGGGCATCGCCAGCCCGCCGTCCGGGGCGAGGCCCGAGAGCAGCACGTCCGAGAAGGACCCGAGGTCGCGCGCGCCGCGCGTGGAAACGTACTTCATGCATCCTCCCGCGCCCACGCGGTGGGCGACTTGCGTGCCGTCACTCTAGCGGCGGCGCCCGCTGCACCGCCGCGCGCGCACTAGGGCACTGACCACCCCGTCCACGCGGTCTTCATCTGGCGGGGCGGCGGATTCTGACAGAACTGTTACTGGGCGCCTCCGTCCTGACCGGGCGCCCACGTCCGGCGGGTCGGGGCCCTGTCCGGCCGGCGCTGGCGGCCTGGCCAGCCCAGGCGGAAGCCGTCCCAGACGCAGGGCACGCCGGTCCATCCCCGCAGGCCCCCGGGCCAGACGGTGGAGGTCCGCGCGGGGCTGTGCGTGTGGGTCACTCAGGAACGGTTCATGCGGGGACGTGTGACAGGTGCGAAGGGCAGCGGCCGCCATCATGACCTCACTCGCTACGGAGACAACGGGCGAGAAGAGGCGACGAAGCGTGGTCCTGTATGCGGGCACCTGGGACACGTGGAGCCAGTGGTGCGACCGGCTTTTCGACCAGTGTTCCAGCCCGGCTGGACGCTGGACCCACCAACTGCGACCCCTCGCAGGAGGAGTACCCCATGCGCGCATTTCTTCTGTCTGCACTGATCGCGGTGCTGGCCACCAGCTGCGGTGGCCCCGCCACGCCCAGCACCACCTCCCAGTCCACCGACAGCCACATCGACGTGACGGCCCCCAAGGTCACCATGGTGATGAACCCCCAGACGCTGCGGGAAAAGGGCAACGTGTTCTTCCGCCTGTCCACCCAGGACAACGTCGCCGTGTCCCGCGTGGTGCTGATCATCGACGGGCAGACTTTCGTGGACGACCCGACCGCGTACAACTCCTACGCGAAGTACTTCGAGGCGGGCAGCAACGGCGAGCACACCGTGACCGTCCGCGTGTACGACCTCGCGCAGAACGTCACCGAGCAGACCCAGAACTTCAACGTCCGCATCGGGCAGTAAGGCGGCCCGGACCCGCTGGTCCTGATTCGGCCCTGGCCACGCCGTCCGGTATGACACCTGTCACCCGGCGCGCCTGACAGGCGGCACTGGGGCGCGCCGCGCGGCCCTGGCACGCTGGGGGCATGAACGCGATCGAACTGAGCGGTGTGAACAAGACCTTCGGGCGGGTGACGGCGCTGCGCGACCTGAACCTGAGTGTGCGCGCCGGGGAACTCACGGCGCTGCTGGGGCCGAACGGGGCGGGCAAGACCACCGCCATCAACCTGATGCTGGGGCTGGCGGCGCCCAGCGCGGGTCAGGTGCGCGTGCTGGGCGGCAACCCCCGCGATGACGTGGTACGCGCCCGGATCGGGTCGATGCCGCAGGAGAGCGCGCTGCCACCCGCGCTGACCGTGCGCGAGGCGGTCACGCTGCTGGCGTCGTTCTACCCGGCGCCGCTGCCGGTGGCGCAGGCACTAGCCCTGGCTGACCTAGAGGGCGTGGCGCACCGCCGTTCGGGCGCGCTGTCCGGTGGGCAGAAGCGGCGCCTGGCGTTCGCGCTGGCGGCGGTCGGGAATCCCGAGGTGCTGCTGATCGACGAGCCCACCACCGGCATGGACGCCCAGAGCCGACTGGCGTTCTGGGAGGCTGTGACTGCCCTGAAGGCGGCGGGGCGCACGATCCTGCTCACCACGCACTACCTGGAGGAGGCCGAACGCGCCGCGGACCGGGTGGTCGTCATGAACGCCGGGGCGGTGCTGGCGGACGGTAGCCCAGAGGCGCTGCGCTCGCAGGCGGGCGGGGCGCGCGTGAGCTTCACGTCCGATCTGGTACTGGCCGAGCTGCGGCACCTGCCGGGCGCCGAGGACGTCCGCGTGGACGCCCAGGGGCACGCGCAGCTGCGCACGGGCGCCCCCGAGGCGCTGCTGCGCGCTCTGATCGCGCGGGACGTGCCCTTCTCGAACCTGGAGGTCACGCGCGCCAGCCTCGAAGACGCCTTCCTCTCGCTGACCGCCCCGGCCGGACCCGCCGGGAAGGACGTGACCGCATGACCCACCTGACCTCTGCCCGGCCCACCGACCTGCCCGCCCCGGTAACGGGCGCGCGCCGCGCACCGCGCCTGCGCGCGCTGGGGGGGCTGGTGCTGGCCGAGCTGCGCCGCATGCTGCGCAACCCGATGTTCGCGGTGGGCACCATCGGCTTCCCGGTGATGTTCTTCGCGCTGTTCGGCCTGAGCGCCGTGAACGAGACCACGGCGGAGGGCCTGAAGGTGGGGCCGCTGATCCTGGTGAATTTCGGGGCGTACTCGCTGCTGTCCCTGGCCATGTTCTCGTTCGGGTCGGCGGTGGCGCTGGAACGCACCGGCGGGTGGCTGCGGCTGCTGCGGGCGTCGCCCCTCCCGGCGGGCGTGTACTTCGCGGCGAAGGTGGGCGCGGCGCTGCTGTTCAGCGCGCTGAGCCTGGGCGTGCTGTACACCTTCGCGCACGTGGCGGGCGGCGTGAGCATCCCGGCGGGCACGGCGCTGCTGCTGCTGGCGAAGCTGCTGCTGGGCATGGTGCCGCTGATCGCGCTGGGCCTGAGCATCGGCTTCCTGGTCACGCCGACCGGCGCGCAGATCACCGCGAACCTCGTGAGTGTCCTGATGTCCTTCGCGTCGGGCCTGTTCACCCCGCTGGACCAGATGCCCGCGTTCGTGCAGAAGGTCGCGCCGTACCTGCCCGCGTACCACCTGGGGGCCGTGGCGCGCGGCACGGTGGCCGGGCAGACGGCGGGCGAGGCCGGGCACTGGCTGGCGCTGCTGGGCTTCGCCGCCTTGTTCGGCGCGCTGGCCGCGTGGGGCCTGAAACGCGACGAGAGCCGCGAGGGCTGAGCACCGGGGGGAGGCGGGCCGCCAGGAGCGGTACCCGCACCCCCCGTTTCAGGCATCCTGGGGGGGACCGGCCTCGTCCTGCTGTCCCCTGTCCCCTGACTCTTCACCCGTCCGCTTCTGGAGGCTTCATGAACCGCATTCCCTTCGCGCAGCAGGTGCCGCACGAGGTGCGCCGATCGGGGCGCACGCTGCTGTTCTGGCAGGTGTTTCCGCTGCTGTGGCTGGCGTTCCTGTACTACCCGGTGCAGGCGTTCCTGGACGCGCCGCACGGGCCGGGCGCGGCGGCGCTGTTCTGGGGCCTGAACACCGTGTTCGTGGGCGTGTTCCTGCGCAGCTTCTGGGGCCGCCCGGACCCGCGCTGGAGCGTGGGTGGCTGGGCGCTGAGCGTCGTGACGTACGCGCTGCTGCTGCCGCTCGCGCCGGGCGGGGCGAGCGCGTACCTGATCTACGGCGGCAGCATGATCGGCTTCCAGGCCAGCACGGGACTGGCCGCGTGGCTGGCGATCCTGAACGTCGCGCTGATGATCCTGCCCTTCTGGAACGGCACGTACGCGCCGGGGGATCTGGCGTGGCTGGCCCCGAACATGCTGTTCACGCTGGTGGCCGCGTACGGGAATCACGCGTCGTTCCGGCGGCGGGTGGCGGACGCGCAGCTGACCGCCGCGCACGCCGAGCAGGAGCGGCTGGCGGCCGAAGCCGAGCGGGAGCGGATCGCGCGGGACCTGCACGACCTGCTGGGCCACACCCTGAGCGTGATCGTGCTGAAAAGCGAGCTGGCCGGGAAACTCGCCGGGCGCGACCCGGCGCGGGCCGCCGAGGAGATCCGCGAGGTGGAACGCATCAGCCGCGAGGCGCTGGGCGAGGTGCGCGCCGCCGTGAGCGGCTACCGCGGCAGCGGCCTCAGTGCCGAACTGGCCCGCGCCAAGGTGGCGCTGGACGCCGCCGGGGTGCGCCTGACGGTGGGCAGCGCCCTGTGCGCCCTGCCGCCCGCGACCGAGGCGGCCGCCGCGATGCTGCTGCGCGAGGCGGTCACGAACGTCGTCAGGCACGCCCGCGCCCGTACGGTGGACGTGACCCTGGTGCCGCAGGGGCGCGGCTGGCAGCTGACCGTCCGCGACGACGGCGTGGGCGGCCTGGGCCCCGAGGGAAGCGGCCTGACCGGCATGCGCGAGCGGCTGCGGGCCATCGGGGGCACCCTGACGCGCGACGGGCGGGGCGGCACCACCCTGACGGCCACGCTGCCCGGCGAGGACGAGCGCGCGGCCCTGACCGTCCCGGCCGGGGCGCGGGGGCGCGCGTGATCCGCGTGCTGCTGGCCGAGGATCAGGCGCTGGTGCGCGGCGCTCTGTCCGCGCTGCTGTCGCTGGAGGGCGACCTGGACGTGGTGGGCGCCGCTGCCGACGGCGAGGCCGCCTGGGAGGGCGTGCTGAGCCTGCGGCCGGACGTGCTGGTCACGGACATCGAGATGCCGCGCCTGAGCGGGCTGGACCTCGCGGCGCGGGTCTCGCGCGCCGCGCCGGGCACGCGGGTGGTGATTGTCACGACGTTCGCGCGCGGCGGGTACCTGCGCCGCGCGCTGGACGTGGGCGCGCGCGGGTACCTCCTCAAGGACGCCCCGGCGGCCGAACTGGCCGCCGCGATCCGGCAGGTGCACGCCGGGGGCCGCGCCGTGGACCCGCAGCTGGCCGCGGAAGCCTGGGGAGACCGTGACCCGCTGACCGAGCGGGAACGGCAGGTGCTGCGCGAGGCCGAGGGGGGTGCCAGCACCGCCGCGATTGCCGCCGCGCTGGGCCTGTCGGAGGGCACGGTGCGCAACTACCTGTCCGAGGCGATCGGGAAGCTGGGCGCCGAGAACCGCGTGGAGGCCGCCCGCGCTGCCCGGGAGAAGGGCTGGCTGTAACGCGGGGGCCCGATCACGGGTTGATCATGGGGCGCCGCGCATGCTGCGGGTGTCACCACCCCCCGGGCCGCGAGTGCGCGCCTGAAAACCCCGGTGGTTCCCAGGAGTGCTCCATGCGCCAGTTCCCCCACGTTTCCTCCGCCCGCCGCCTGTGCTCACTGCTGCTGACCGCCCTGCTCATCCCGGGCGCCGCCGCCCAGGGCACCGTGACGCCCATCCGGGTGCCGGTCGTCACGCCGGTGAACCCGAATGTCGTCCGGGTCCTCACGCGGCCGCAGCTCGTGCCGGGCAAGCAGCCTGTGAAGAAGTCCAGCGTGGCGAAGGACTCCTACGCGGCGCAGGGCAGCTCAGGTCCGCTGGTGTGCTCCCGCGAAACCTTCAATGTGGCGACGGCCCCCATCGAGTACGCCATGTACAACCTCGACGGGGACAAGATGTGGGTGGGGTCCCTGGTGGACGCCAGCACGGTCCAGAACGGCCTGGGGTCCCTGCGGGCCATCAACGTGCCCGAGTCCCGCCGCGCGCCGTACCGGGTTACGACGGCGCTGCCCATCGCGAACGGCAGCGCGACCATCCAGCCGAACCTCAGCGCGTACAACGGCGCCCTGGCCGGCATCCGGCAGGCGCTGAGCGGCACGCCGTACGGGTCGAGCACCCGCTACGAGGTGACCGAGCAGAGCACCGCCGAGACCAGCGCCCTGAACCTGGGCCTGAACGCCCACTACCTAACCGGCAAGGTGTCCATGAACCTGTCGAGCAGCAGCAGCGCCCTGAGCAACACGGTCACGGCGGCGTTCGTGCAGAACGCGTTCACCGTGAACGCCGACCTGGGGGGCCGCCCCGCGCGCGAGGCCTTCCTGCAGAACCCCACGCCCGAGGACCTGCAGGCAGTCGGCGGCGCGGCGTACATCGACAGCATCACGTACGGGCGCCTGCTGATGGTTACCATGACGGGCAGTTACAGCAGTCAGGAGATGAAACTGGCCCTCCAGGCCGCGTACGAGGGCGTCACGTACGGTGCGAGCGGCAACCTGAACGTGGACGTGAAGAAGGTCATCCAGGGCAGTTCGTTCAAGGTGTACGCCAGCGGCGGCGATGAGCAGGCGGTCGTGGACCTGATCCACACGCAGAAACTCGGGTCGTACTTCCAGCGGCCCGCGACGCCCACCACGCTCGTGCCCATCAGCTACACCGCCCGCGACGTGGACAGCGGCCTGTACGCGGCGTTCAGCACGACCGGCAGGTACGCCGTGACGGTGTGCAACCCGGCCAGCGTGAAGGTCAGCATGCGGATGTACTACCAGTCCATCGAGCCCGAGGACAGCAAGTACGACGACATCTACGGCAGCCTCAGCTGGGACGGGCAGAGCCTGTGGAACGTGGGGTCCGGGCAGCACTTCGACCTGTACAAGGGCCAGACGTTCACGGTGAACGCGCAGCCCATGCCGCTGACCCTGAACTACGACGAGCCGCGCACCGCGCGCGTCAGTGGCAGCGTCATGGACTACGACTCGCTCAGCGCGAACGACGTGGTGGGCAACTTCAACGACCTGATCGACCTGAACGGGGTGGCGGCCGAGTTCCGCGCCAACCCAGGCCGCACCACGGTCCGCCGCGAGATCCGCCGGCGCGGGGAGTCCGACGCGGACGGCGTCCTGATCATCGAGTTCAGCCGCCTGAACTGACCCACAGGGCCGCCTCCGCCCGCTCCTGCGCGGCGGGGGCGTTCGGTCAGGGGTTCTGAAGCCCGCGCGCACCATTCCCACGGCGTGCATCCGGTAGCGTGTCCCCCATGAGCCCCGAGACCGTGAAGTTGGCCGTCGTGCAGATGCACGTCACCGATCAGCTCGAAGACAACGTCAGCCGCGCCATCACTCATGTGCGTGCGGCGGCCGCGCAGGGCGCGCAGGTGATCCTGCTGCCCGAACTGTTCGAGAACCTGTACTTCTGCCAGGTGGAACGCGAGGACTACTTCGACCTCGCCCACCCGCTGGAGGGGCACCCGTTCGTGGGCCGCTTTCAGGACCTGGCGCGGGAACTGGGGGTGGTGCTGCCCCTGTCGTACTTCGAGCGGGCCGGGCAGGCGCACTACAACAGCCTCGTGTGCATCGACGCGGACGGCACCCTGCTGGGCAACTACCGCAAGACGCACATTCCCGACGGGCCCGGCTACGAGGAGAAGTACTACTTCAACCCAGGCGACACCGGCTTCAAGGTGTGGGACACCCGCTTCGGGCGCGTGGGCGTGGGCATCTGCTGGGACCAGTGGTATCCGGAGACGGCGCGCGTGATGATGCTGCAGGGCGCGGACTTCCTGCTGTACCCCACCGCGATTGGCAGTGAGCCGGCCGAGGTCGAGTCCCCGAACAGCCATCACATGTGGCAGCGCGCCATGATCGGCCACGCCGTGAGCAACAGCACGTACGTGGCGGCCGCGAACCGCATCGGCACCGAACGGGTCGGGGACCTGGAGCAGACGTACTACGGGCACACGTTCATCAGCGACTACACCGGCGAGATGGTCGCGGAGTTCGGCGACACCGAGGAAGGGCCCCTCCTGCACACCCTGAACCTGAAAGAGGCCCGGAAGTTCCGCGCGGGCATGGGCTTCTTCCGAGACCGTCGCCCCGAACTGTACGGCGCGCTCCTGACGACCGACGGCGTCACCCGGCGCGGGTAAGGCACGCGGGGAGGCGGGGCGCGGCCAAGAGTTGGGGGCCGCGTCCCGCTGTCCATTCACCCCTGCCGTGGCCGCGCGGCGCGCTGGTACGCTGACCGGCATGCGCGCCGCCGTCTACGAGCAGTTCCAGCACCGCCCCGAGATCCGCACTGTGCCCGACCCGGTCCCCACCCGGGAGGGCGTGGTCCTGGAGGTCGGCGCGACCGGCGTGTGCCGCAGCGACTGGCACGGCTGGATGGGGCACGACCCGGACATCCGCCTGCCGCACGTGCCCGGGCATGAGATCGCAGGGACGGTCGTGGCGGTCGGTGCGGACGTGCGCCGCTGGCGGCCCGGTGACCGCGTGACGCTGCCGTTCGTGGCGGGCTGCGGCCGCTGCGCGGAGTGTCAGGCGGGGCACCAGCAGGTGTGCGAGCAGCAGTTCCAGCCGGGTTTCACGCACTGGGGTTCGTTCGCGCAGTTCGTGGGCATTCACTACGCCGAGCAGAACTTGGTGCGCCTGCCCGACAGCCTGGATTTCGTGACGGCGGCCAGCCTGGGTTGCCGCTTCGCCACGTCGTTCCGGGCGGTGGCGCAGCAGGGCCGGGTGCGGGGCGGCGAGTGGCTGGCCGTGCACGGCTGCGGCGGCGTGGGCCTGTCGGCGGTCATGATCGGCCGGGCGCTGGGCGCGCGCGTGGTAGCCGTGGACATTGACGACGCGAAACTGGCGCGCGCCCGGGAGCTGGGCGCGGAGGTCACCGTGAACAGCCGTCAGGTGCCCGACACCGTGCAGGCCGTGCGGGACGTCACGGGCGGGGGCGCGCACGTGTCGCTGGACGCGCTGGGGCACCCGCAGACGGCGTTCAACTCGGTGGCGAACCTGCGGCGGCGCGGGCGGCACGTGCAGGTGGGGCTGCTGCTGGGCGACCAGAGCCGCCCGGCCCTGCCGATGGACGCCGTGATCGCCCGGGAACTGGAGATTTACGGCAGTCACGGCATGGCCGCCCACACGTACCCGGAGATGCTGGGCATGATCGAATCGGGCCTGCTGAACCCCGCCGCGCTGATCGGCGAGCGCCTCACGCTGGAAGGCGGGATTGACGCGCTGGTGACCATGGACCGCTTTGCCGGGACGGGCGTGAGCGTCATCGACCGCTTCTAGCGCTCCTCCGCGCCGCCCGCCGGGGCGAGGTTCAGGCGGTACAGGTACGCGTCGGGGCCGCTGCGGGCGCCGTAGCGGATCAGGAGGGCCTGGAGGTCGCGTTGCAGGGCCTTGGCGTCCTCGCGGGTCAGGTGCAGGGTGCCCCAGTTGGCGGTCAGGGCCGGGGCGTCGTCATGCAGGAGGTCGAGCAGGTCGAAGCTGCCGGCGCGGGGGGTGATGTCCATGCGGGTGCCGCCCGGGGTGGTGTACAGGCGCACGGCGATGTCCTCCTCGCGCTGCACGAGCGGCAGGCCCGCCTGCACGACCGCGCGGTGGAACAGGGTGCCGAAGGTGTCCTCGTGCAGGCCGATCAGGTCCTCCAGGCTGCCCAGCGCCGTGCGGTGGTACGGGATCAGGAACGCGTCTGAGACGGCGCGGTAGTGCTGCACGGGCCGGCCCCGGCGGGGTTCGGCGCGCGTGACGGCCAGCCCGGCGCGGTTCAGGCGGGTGAGGCGGTGGTGCGTGGCGTTCAGGGGGCGGTGCAGGTGCCGGGCCAGTTCGGCGGCGGTCCACTCGCGGGTCATCAGCAGGCCCAGCAGGTGCGCGTAGTCGGGGTGCAGCGCCAGCCGGGCGGCGTGCGGGTCTTCCAGGCGCGTCCAGGCTCGCGGCATGCGCGCAGCGTACCGCGGCCGCGGGGCGTCTACTCGACGTTCTGTCTTGCGGGTCGAGTTGAGGTGTGGGCACCCTGGGGCATGACCAGCCCCGTGCCGACCCTGAGCCCCGAGCAGCAGCGTGTGCAGGCGACCGTGCAGGCCCTGTGGCACCCGGACACCCCGCGGGACCCGTACCCCGCGTACGAGGCGGTGCGCGCCCTGGACGCCAGCGGCGTGGTGCACCCGGCCGGGTGGGGGGCGGCGTTCGCCACGTCGCACGCGCTGAACAGCGCGGTGCTGCGCTCCCCGGCGGCGCGCAGCGGGGCGATCATCTCGCAGGTGCCGGCCGACACGGCCAGCATTCAGCTGCTGCAACCCATGATGCTGTTCCACAACGGCGGGTCGCACGCGCGGCTGCGCGGACTGGTGCAGGCGGCGTTCACGCCGCGCGTGGTCGAGGGGCAGCGCGACCTGATCCGCGCGCAGGTACACGCGCTGCTGGACGCGCTGCCCACGGACCGGGAGGTGGATCTGGTGGCGGGGCTGGCCGCACCGCTGCCCGCGCGGGTGATCATGCACATGCTGGGCCTGCGCGGCGAGGACGAGGCGAAATTCATCCGCTGGACGCAGAGCGTCGCGGACCTGCTGGCCGGGGAGACGAGCAGCCCCGAACTGATGGCCCGCCTGGAGGCCGACGCTCGCGAGATGCGCGCGTACTTCCGCACGCTGGCGGATGACCTGCGCGCCCACCCGCAGCCGGGCCTGCTGAGCGCCCTGGCCGCCGCCGAGGACGGCGGGGAGCGCCTGAGCAGCGAGGAGCTGCTGGCGAACGCAGTCCTGCTCCTCGCCGCAGGACACGAGACGACCAGCAACCTGATTCCCGGGGCGCTGCTGGAGCTCGCGCGGCAGCCCGGCGCGTGGGCGGCGCTGGTGGCCCGCCCCGACCACCCGAATGTCCCCGACGAGCTGCTGCGCGTGGTGTCCCCCGTGCAGCTCGACGGGCGCACGCTGGCCGACGCGGTCACGCTGCCCGCGGGCGGGGGCGGCACGGTCACGCTGGGTGCGGGCACGCACGTGCAGACCATGCTGGCCGCCGCGAACCGCGACCCGGAGGTCTTCCCCCAGCCTGACCGGATCGACTGGGACCGTCCGAACAGCGCCCGGCACCTCGCCTTCGCGGCGGGCCCGCACTACTGCCTGGGTGCGCCGCTGGCCCGCCTGGAGATCGCGGAGGTGTTCCGCGCGCTGGCCACTCGCTTCCCGAACCTGCGCGTGACCGACCCGAATCCGCCCTTCAAGGCGAACCTGATCCTGCGCGGGCCGCGCGAACTGCGCGTGCAGCTGGGCTGAACCGGCCGCAGGGCTGCGTTATTCGGCGGATGTTCCCCTGACCGGCCGCCCGTACGCTGGGGCATGACGGACGCACGGGACGGCAGCGGTCAGGGCGGCGCGCACGCGGGCATCGGCATGTATAACGCGCAGGACCGCGAACATGACCGCCTGACGCGCGGGCTGGGCCTGATCGAGTTCACCCGGACGCTGGAGCTGCTGGGCCTGCTGCTGCCCCCCGGGCCCGCCGTGCTCGCGGATATCGGGGCGGGCACCGGCGTGTACGCCCGTGAACTCCTGACCGCCGGGTACGAGGTGCACGCGCTGGACGCCACGCCCGGCCACGTGGCGCGGCTGCGGGTGGATCCCACCCTGGAGCGCCTGAGTTCCGTGACGCTGGGGGACGCCCGCGCGCTGCCCTACCCGGACGCCAGCGTGGACGCGGCGCTGCTGCTGGGGCCGCTGTACCACCTGACCGACCCGCGTGACCGGGCCCGCGCGCTGGCGGAGGCGGCGCGCGTCCTGCGGCCCGGCGGGGTGCTGCTGGCCGCCGCGATCACCCGCGCCGCCGATATCGCCGGGGACTTCGTCCGGGGCGGCGCCGAGCTGGATGAAGCGTATGCCCGGCCCATCCGCGAGCACACGTACCGCACCGGCGTGCACCGCAACCCGGAGGGTCAGCGTGGGCACTTCACGGACGCGTACTGTCACCACCCGCACGAACTGGCGGGCGAGCTGAGCGGCGCGGGCTTCCGGGACGTCAGCGTGTACGCCGTCGAGGGCGTGGCCGCGCTGCTGCGCGACCCGGACGGGGCCATGCGGGACCCGCAGCGGCGTGAAGGCATCCTGCGCGCGCTGCGCCTCACCGAGCGCGACCCGGCGCTGCTGGGCGTCAGCCCGCACCTGCTGGGGGCCGGGGTCAGGGCGGGTTGACCGGCTCGATCCAGAACACGCCGCCCAGGCCCAGCCGGGGCGCGAGGTGCAGGGTGCTGCCGTCCACGTGCAGCCGCGCGGGCAGGCCCGGACCGGGGGCGTAGGCGCTCAGGAGGCCGTAGTGCTGCTCCTGGGCACTGAATTCAAAGCCGATGACCGGCAGGCCCGCGCTGAACAGGCGGTCCAGGTGCGCGGTCATGGGGACGTGCAGGTGCGGGCCCCAGCGGCCCCGGGCGCGCAGCGGCAGGTGCTGGGCGTGCAGGTGGGCGTTCAGGCCGGTCAGCCACGCCCAGGGCCACGTGGCGCGCGGCCCCTGCGGCCCGGGCACACGGAAGGCGCCCTGCGCGGCGGCAAGCTGTTCGGCCAGCGCGTCCCGGTCGGGCATGGGCACGCCCAGCCGCTCGGCGTGGAAGCGCAGCAGGCACGCGGCACTCAGTGCGCCGCAGCCGACCAGTCCGCCGCGCCACTGGGCCTGGTTCCCGTCCCGCTGCGGGAGGGGTCCGGGGAACGCGCGCCAGTCAGGGGTCATGCCGTCAGGGTAACGGTAGGCCAGTCGCGTCATGCGTGAGCCACGCGGCGCCCCGTAGCGTGCGGGCATGACCCCTGCCCTGTCCACCGATCAGGCCATGACGCACTGGGCTGCCCAGCAGCTGCTGACCCTGAACCGCACGCCCCTGCCTAACCCGGAGGTCATTCACGAGCGGCCGTGGTCCACGGTGTGGCGCTTTGACACGGCGGGCGGCGCGGCGTTCCTGAAGCGGACCGTGCCGGTCTTCGCGCATGAGGTGCCCCTCACGGCGTTCCTGGCGGCGCAGTTCCCGGGGCAGGTGCCGGGCGTGCTGGGCAGCGACCCGGAGCGGCGGGCGCTGCTGCTGGAGGACGCGGGTACCGCCCTGCGCCACGCCCACCCGGCCGACGCGGATGGCGGCGCGGCGCTGCTGCGCGCCTGGGAGGGCATCTGGCCGCAGCTGGCGGAGCTGCAACTGGCCTGCGCCGCGCACGTGCAGACGCTGCTGGCGGTGGGCGTGCCGGACCGCCGCCCCGGCACGCTGGCGGCGCGGTTCGGGACGCTGCTGGCCGACCGGGCAGCCCTCCTGGTGGACCAGCCGGATTCGCTGACCGCGCAGGACGTGGAACGCGCGCACACGCTGCTGCCGCGCCTGAACGCACTGGCGGCGGAACTTGACGCGTTCGGGCTGCCGCACACGCTGCACCACGATGACTTTCATGACGGGAACGTCTTCATGCGCGGCGGCGCGGCCCGGCTGGCCGACTGGGCCGAGAGTGCCGTGACCAGTCCGCTGTGCACGCTGACGGTGGGCCTGCGTGGCCTGCAGTACCGCCTGAACCTGCCGGACGGCGACCCGCGCCTGACCCGCGTGACGGACGCGTACCTGGAACCCTTCCGCGTGCGGCTGGGCGGGACGGACCTGCGGCGGGCGGCGGATCTCGCGCAGCGGGTGGGGCGGGCCCTGCGGGCGCTGACCTGGGCGGACGCGCTGCGGGACCTCCCGCTGGAGGTGCGGGCGGCGGAGGCGGACGCGGTGCCCGGCTGGGTGGGCCTGTGGCTGGACGGCATGGATGAGGCGCGGCCCGTGGGGAACCTCGCGTGAACGCGCCGCATTCCCGCGCGTGGTACGCGCAGCTGGCCCGCGGGCTGGGTGGGTACCGGCACGCCTGGGCGCGGGTGCTGGACGGCCCGGACCCGGAGCTGACGTTTGACGCGCTGCTCGCCGAGCGGCTGGGGCCGGACGTGCGGGTGCTGGAGGCCGGGTGCGGGCACGGGCCGGACGCGGCGCGCTTCGGCTCCGGGGCCGCGCGCTGGGCGGCGTTCGACGCGGTGCCGGAACTGGTGGCGCAGGTCCGCGTGAACGCCCCGCATGCGGACGTGCACGAGTGGAACGCGAAGGGTGAGGTACCAGAGCCGCTGCTGGGCCCCTTCGACCTGATCGTGTCGCGGCGCGGGCCGACGTCGGTGATCCTGCGCCTGCCGGAACTCGCGGCGCCCGGTGCGGAGTTTCTATACGTGGGGCCGCGCCTGGACGTGCCGCAGGTGCCCGCACGGCTCTCGGCGGTGGGCTGGGAGGTGCGGGGCGAGTGGCGGGTCAGCGTGCGGGCGCGCGTGCCGAGCCGCGCGGACTGGGCGACCCGCTGCGAATGGACGAACGAGCCGGAGCGGGTGCCCGAGTGGGACGCGCACGCCCGGGCAGATGGTCTCCCCTACCGGGAGGAACGGTACGTGGTGCTGGCGTCAAAGCGGTCGTAGCGCGTGCCCGTGAAGGACAGGCCGTGCGCGGGGACATTCGCGCCCGCCTGCGACCGCTGCCGCGAGTGCAGGATGTCGGCCGCCTGCTCGGGGCTCAGGCGGCCCTGCCCGGCCAGCAGGAGCGTGCCCACCAAGCCGCGCACCATGTGCCGCAGGAAACTCTCGCCGTGCACGTGAACCTCCCAGATCATGGGCCCGGGCTGCACGCGCAGCACCCGCAGGTCCCGCACGGTCTGACGGTCCTCCTGCGTGGCGAACGCCGCGAAGTCGTGCGTGCCGGTCAGCGCAGCGGCGGCGGCATTCATGCCACCTGGGTCCAGCGGGTGCGGAACGTGCAGTGCGCGCCCATGCCACAGCGGGTGCCGCTGCGGGTGGGCCAGCAGGCGGTACACGTACTGCCGCTCGGTGCAGGAGAAGCGCGCGTGGAAGCCTGCCGGGGCGTCCTCAGCCTGCAGGACGGCCACCGTGGGCGGCAGGTGGGCGTTCAGCGCGCGGGCCAGTTTCGGGGTGGGCACGCGAAAGGTGTCCGGGACGTCCACGTGCGCGGGCATCGCTTCGGCGTGCACGCCCGCGTCGGTGCGTCCAGCCGCGACCGGGCGGAACGCCGTGGCACCCAGCCGCGCGAAGGCGTCATGCAGGGTGTCCTGCACGCTCGGCACGCCCGGCTGGGACTGCCACCCGGCGAACGGTGCGCCGTCCCACGCGACGCTCAGGCGCAGGCGGCGGTGCCCGGCGGGCGGCTGGTAGTCCGGGCGCGGGTCTGGGTGGTCGGGGCGCTCGGTCATGCCTTTACAGGGTAAGGAGCGGGGCGGGGCGGATGCAACGCGCGCCCGGCCCGGCTGGCCCGGCGGCCCCCGGCGGGGGCACCGGGAAGGTCCGGGCGGGCTTTCTCACGGCCCGGACGGGAGCGGGTCGGTATGCTGCGCGGCAATGGGCGTGCGGATGTGGATGAGGGGAGCGCTGCTGGGCGCGGCGCTGGCAGCAGGCTGGACGGGCGCCGGGCTGGCCGGATCGTACCGGGTGAAGGCCGGGGAGACCCTGAGCGGTATCGCCGCGCGCGCGGGCGTGAGCGTGGCGCAGCTGCGCGCCGCGAATCCCCGCCTGAAGAACGCGGACGTGGTGCAGGCCGGGTGGGTGCTAACCGTACCGCAGGCGGCCCGCGCGACCGCGACCAACGCGCCGGTCAGGACCGGTACGTACACCGTGAAGGCCGGTGAGAACCTCACGGTGATCGCGCAGAGATTCGGGCTGAGCCTGACGCAACTCGTGAACGCCAACCCCCAGTACCGGGGTGGGAAGGCCGTGTGGGCGGGCGCGAAACTGATCATTCCGCCGCGCACCGCGTCCGCCACGGCGCGCACCCCGGTGACAGTCCGGGCGACCGGGAGCCGTCCGGGCCGCTGGGCGTGGCCGCTGCCCGGGTACCACGCCATCAGCAGCGATTACGGCGAGCGCGTGCTCGACGGTGACCCCGAGATGCATTACGGCGTGGACATCGTCGCGCCCGAGGGCACCCCGGTGCGCGCCGCGCGTTCGGGCCGCGTGCTGGAATCCCGCGCGGACTACGAGCGCGGCTGGGGCTGGACGGTCGTGCTGGAACACCCGGACGGCTGGATCACCCGCTACGCGCACCTCAGCGCCACGCTCGTGAAGGCCGGGGAACTGGTCGTGCAGGGTCAGCCGGTGGGGCGGGTCGGGAACACAGGCCGCAGCACGGGCACGCACCTGCACTTCGGCACGTACCTCCGCTGGGATCCGCGCGACCCGCTGAGCCTGTACTGAGGCCCGGGCGCACCTGATGCACAGGCCCCGCAGATGAACGTGCACTACGCCGAGGGGAAGGGCGCAGCCGCCCGCGCCGCCCTGCACGCTTTCCTGAACGCCCTGCCGGGACGCCCGGGGTTCCTGGGCGCGGAATTGCTCCTCTCCCCCGAGCAGCCGGAGCTGACGCTGGTGGCGAGCCGCTGGGCGGGCGAGGTGCCGCCGCTGCCGGTGCCGCCGGGTGCGCGGGCCTGGACGTTCCAGGTGCAGGCCAACCGGTAGCAGCCCGCGAGACGAGGGGCAGAGGCCGTGGTCATCTCACCTTGCATTCCGATGGACCTCGGATTACGATGCAATTAACTCAGCATCGCCAGCCGAGGTCACCCCCGTGACCCCGCAAGGAGCCCCATGGACGCCCAGCAGCTCAAAGGCCACCTCGACCTCCTCCTCCTCGCCACCCTCGAACGCGGCCCCCGCTACGGCGGCCAGATCATCGCCGACGTCCAGGCCAGCACCGACGGCTACTTCACCATGCGCGAAGGCACCCTCTACCCCGCCCTCCACCGCCTCGAAAAACAGGGCTTCATCCACGGCGAATTCCAGACCCTCCCCCGCGGCGGCAGCCCCGTCAAGGTCTACACCCTCACCCCCACCGGCAAAACTGAACTGAACGCCCAACGCGAGAAATACGACCGCTTCACCCGCGCCGTCCGCGGCGTCATCGGCGGGCAGGCATGACCCGCGACCAGTTCATCCGCCGCGCCACGCGCGGCCTGTGGGGCCAGAAGAAACGCGCCACGGCCCTGGAACTGCGCGGCGCCATTGAGGACAAGATCTACCGCCACCAGCTCTGCGGCATGAATGCCGCTGACGCTGAACGGGCCGCGCTGCGCGACCTGGGCAGTCCCCACGCCATCGCCCGCGACCTGAACCGCGTCCATACCGCACCCGCCGCCATCCGGGCCACCCTCCTGCTGGGTGTGGCAGGCCTGCTGGGAATGCAGGCAGTCGCGCAGGTTGCCTCCATCCGGACGGCCGTCAGTCCGGAATCACTCCAGACCAGTTGCATCCTGCCCAGCGAGACCGAGATCCGGGCCATGAGCACAACTGATCAGGCCCGGATGCGCCAGGCCATTGCGGAACAAGGCGGCCCGGCCGGCTATCTCGCCGCGTGCCAAAAGGACATCACCCAGTCCGGCGGGTTTGCCCTACTCCGCGTCAAGGACGTCTTGGACGCCCTCAAGGCTGGCGGCGTCGACATCGGCGATCAGACCGACACCAGTACCGCTTCGTTCACGGCCCCGCTGATCGCCTACATCGATCACACCCCTGGGCCGCTCTACTCCACAACGGACATCGGCGGCGAACGGTACATCGGCGGCAGCGACCTCATTGCCTTCCTGCGCCTCTCGACTGATCTGCCGCTTCGCCTGACTGGCCTGCGCAATCCCGTCCTACAGATCGGCACGGTCAAACTCCAGCTGGGCACGCCAGCCGTGCCACTGCTGACGACCAACCTCGTTGCTGGCGTCATCATGCGGGGCGGCCCCTTCGACCTGCCTCGTCCCGGTGACATGCTCGACTCAGACCGGCTCCCCCCTGACGCACCGCGCCTCGCTGTACCTGGACAGGACGGCGACCTGTACGCCGTGATCCAGAACTTCGAACGCCTCAAGGGACATGCCGGCGAGATGCTATTGGTTCGGGCCCGCAAGGCCGGCGCGATCTCCATTGCCTTTGAGAGCGTCTCACCAGCCCCGCGCACCGTCACAAGTCTCGCGGAATTGAATGCCGCCACCGCTAAGCGCGAGAACGCCGTGATGGTATACCGCGTAAACGCCACCGACCTGCAGCGCCTCTCCTTCGCGCAGGTGCCCGCTGGCCAGCTCCGCCTGCTGCCCAGGGGGAAACGATGACCGCCAGCGATCAGTTCATCCGCCACGCCACGCGCGGCCTGTGGGGCCAGAAGAAACGCGACGCGGCGCTGGAACTGCGCGGCGCGATTGAGGACAAGATCTACCGCTACCAGCTCTGCGGCATGAATGCCGCTGACGCTGAACGGGCCGCGCTGCGTGACCTGGGCAGCCCCCACGTCATCGCCCGCGACCTGAACCGCGTGCATACCGCACCCGCTGCTATCCGTGTCACGCTCCTGCTGGGTGTGGTCGGGTTGCTGGGCGTGCAGGCGGTCGCGCAGATCCCGGCAGTCGGGTCAGCGTTCCGGGCTAAGGATCTTCAGGAGTGTCATGTACTCAGTCCAGAGGAGGTGGCCAGCATGACGCCCCCTGCACGAGCCCGCCTGCAACGCCTCTATGCGCAGTACGGCGGGCCAGAAGGCCTGAACACACAGTGCCGCAAAGGAGCGTTTCTCTTCCCACTCCTGAGCGTCAAGGATCTGCTGGCCGCCATGAAAACCGCGAAGGTACCTGTGTATGCCGAAACCTCGACGACCAGTGCGCTCGTCCTCAAGGGAAGCCAGACCGGTAATCCTCAGATCTCCTACGTCACGGAACTGGTGGATGGACAGCCGTATGTGCCCAGTCGTGTGCTGATGGGGTTCGTGCGGTCCGTGACGGGCCAGCCGTTCACCCTGACCGGCCTGACCAACCCGGTATTGACTATTGGCGCGGCCCGCATTCCCATCGGTACCGCGCAGGCTCCGGTACGCACGGTGGACATCCTGGGTGCAGGTCTGGCCGACGCGCGCCGGACAGACACTTCGCTGCCCCTGCCCGTGAATGTGATGCCCATTGACTCGACGTTCCTGTTCGATCCGGCCGTCCCGCAGCTGGCCGTGCCTGGGAAAGATGGTGAGATTTTCGCGGTGGTGCAGAACATCCGGCGCCTGAACCAGAAGGCCTTCAATGGTGGGGATGAATCGGAGACGCTGTGGGTGCGCGCCCGGCAGAACGGGCATATCGCTTTCACGGATGAAGTCACTCCGAACGTCCGGGTGGTGAACTCCCAGGTGGAACTTGATCAGGCGACTGCACGGGGCGTGAAGGCGGCCGTCGTGTATCGCGTGAATACCACGAACCTCCAGCGCCCGGTGTTGACGGCTGTTCCGGCGGTGCAGGTGCGGGTGGTGCGGCCCTGACGACCTGCTTGCTTGGGGGGCGGTACGCTGCGGGCGTGCCGTCCCGTTCGTTTGAGCTGAGTGTGGATCTGCCCGTGTCGGGGGCGGTGGTGCTGGCGTTCCTGGTGGATCTGCGGCGTCACGTGGGGCTGCATGCGCTGATGGTGTCGGCCGAGGTGGTGGGTTCGGGTGTGGACGCGCGGGGCCGCTCGTGGACGGACTGGGTGGTGACGGACGCGCTGCCGCTGGGGCCGTGGCGGGTGCCGATGCGGTACCCGGCGCGACTGACAGCGGGGGACGGGGAGGTGTGGTCGGAGGTGCGCGCGGCGCTGGGCACGCACCTGAGCGTGCACTGGCAGGTGCTGGATCTGCCGGGGAGCGGGTCGCGGCTGGTCGAGGTGACGACCGTGACCGCGCCCGCGGTGACGCTGGGCTACGCGGCGGGGCAGGCGCGATCGGCGCATGAGCGGACGTTCGCGCGGCTGCCAGGTGTGCTGGCCGCGCGTTGATTACAGGGTGGGCAGCGCGGTTTCCAGGTCGTTCATGAGGTCGCGGGCGGTCAGGTCGATGCGGACGGGCGTGACGCTGATGAGGCCCGCCTCGACCGCGCCGTAGTCGGTGGCGGGATCGTGCGCGTCTGGGGCAGTGCTCATGCCGGCGACCCAGTGGTACTCGCGGCCTTCGGGGTCCTGGCGGGTGACGATGGTGTCCTCCCAGCGGTGCTCGCCGACGCGGGTGACGCGCACGCCGCGGGGGGCGGATGCGGGGAAGTTCACGTTCAGGAGCGTGCGGGGCGGCAGGCCGCGCGCCAGGATGGTCTGCGCGAGTTGCGCGGCGTACGCAGCGCCCGCCGTGAAGTCGTACTCTCCGGCGGGCGTGGCGCGCTGACTGAACGCGATGGCGGGCACGCCGAAACTCATGCCTTCGATGGCGGCGGCGACGGTGCCGGAGTGCGTCAGGTCGTCGCCGAGGTTCGGGCCGAGGTTGATGCCGCTGACAATCAGGTCTGGCGTGCCGGTCAGGTGGATGCCCAGCACCACGCAGTCGGCGGGCGTGCCGTCCACGCGGTAGGCGGGGATGTCGCCGAAGCCGGCGCTGGCGGTGTGCTTGAAGCGCAGCGGGCGGCGGATGGTGATGCCGTGCCCGACGGCGCTCTGTTCCACGTCGGGGGCGCTGACGATCACGTCCGCGAAGGTGCTCATGGCCTGCGCGAGGGCCTTGATGCCGGGACTGAAGATGCCGTCGTCGTTCGCGACGAGCACGCGGGGGCGCGGGGTGGTCATGCGGGTCAGGGTAGCGCGCCCCCGGTCAGGGGGAGGTGGCGCGGACGGTGGGCGGGCGGGCGTACGCTGGGGTATGGGTCACCTGCGGGTGTGGGCGCTGATTGGGCTGGGGTCGCTGGCGGTGGCGGGGGATTTCCCGGCGCTGACGCACGTGGAGCAGGTGCGCGCCGCGAAGGGTCGGCCGGTGGTGGTGCAGCGGGTGGCGTGCCTGGCGCCGGACCGGCCGGCGTTGGCGGCGGCGTTGACGCTGGAGGACGCGGGGCCGATGGCGTGGCAGGTGACGCAGCTGGCCACGAATGACGCGGGGGCCGAGGTGCTGGGGGTGGGGCGGAGCCTGCCGCAGATCGCGCCGCATTATCAGCGGTACGTGGCGCAGGGGCAGCCGGTGGGGCGGCTGACGTTCGCGGCGCTGCTGGGCACGTGGCGGCTGTTCGGGTTGAAGTTCAGCTGGGAGAACGTCACGTATCACTGCGCGCTGTCCTGAACTGGGCGGGGATGAATGCGTCTGAAGCTGCCTCCCACGCGGGCCGGGGGCGTGGATGCGACGGTGAGCGTCACAGGAGGCGTTGATCATGCTCAAGTCGCACCGCCCGCCCGCGCACGTCCTGGAGGACGCTGTCAGTGATCACGATGCGCTGGAGGTGGCCGCCGAGACCCTTCAGGGGCTGTTGAAGGCGGCGGAGGGGTCGCTGCCGCCCGCGCTGCTGGACGCCCTACATGGTGAGGGGGTGGGGCACCCGCTGCATCCGATTCTGGTGCACCTGCCGCTGGGCGGGTGGGTGGTGGCGGCGGCCCTGGATCACCTGCCGGCCCCGGAGCCGGGTGCGTATGACCGCGCGGCGGACGCGGCGCTGCTTCTCTCGACGCTGGGCGCGGTGGGGACCATCGGGACCGGGTGGCTGGACTGGTCGAACACGCGCGGCGAGGCGCGGCGGACTGGGCTGGTGCACGGCGCGCTGAATGAGGTGGCGTTCTTCCTGAACGTGGGCTCGCTGCTGGCGCGGCGCCGGGGTCGGCGGGGGCTGGGGAAGCTGCTGTCGGGCGCGGGCCTGGGGCTGGCGGTTGCGGGTGGGTTCCTGGGTGGGGAGCTGGTGTACCGGCATGGGCTGGGGGTGGGGCGCACCCTGGCGCACCGGCAGGGTTGACCGCGCACACTGGGCACGTGGGGCCGCGCTAGCATGCGCGCATGACGCTGCACCCGGACCTGAACTTCCCGACCGCGCATGAGCTGGACACCCTGAGCCCGGAGGTGCTGGCGGCGCGCATGAACGCCCTGTCGGGCACGCTGGGCGCGAGGCTGGGGATTGAGTTCACGGCCGTGTCGCGCGAGCGGGTGGTGGCGCGCATGCCGGTGGAGGGCAACCGGCAACCGGCGGGGCGGCTGCACGGCGGGGCGAACCTGGCGCTGGCGGAGGAACTGGCCAGCGTGGGGTCGTGGATGAACCTGGACCCGGCGCGGCAGGTGGCGGTGGGCGTGGACCTGAGCGGCACGCATGTGCGTGGCGTGACCGGCGGCTGGGTGACGGGTGAGGGCACCCTGGCGTACCGGGGCCGGACAGTGCTGGTCTGGAGTATCGAGATCCGTGACGAGCGGGGCCGCGTGACGAGCATGGCGCGCTGCACCTGCAACGTGATCGCCACGGGCGCGTAAGAACCGCCCCCCGCAACACGCGGGGGGCGGTATGGGCGGGGCGCTCAGCGATTCAGGGCGCGGCTGAAGCTCTGCGCGGCGCGCAGGCGCATGTCCTCAATGGCGGTCCAGTCGGGCAGGCGGCGGCTCAGGGCTTCCTCCGCGACCCGCTGGGCGTTCAGGTGGATGGGGTGGGCGGGGGCGCCCGCGTCGTCGCAGAAGCCCTGCACCTTGGGGTCGTACGCGACGCCACTGAAGGGCGTGTCGCTGGCGGCGGCCAGGATGACGGCGTGCAGGCGCACGCCGATCACGTAGCCACTCCCGGCGATGGCGTCGAGCGCGACCTGCGGGTCGCGGGTGCTGAGCACGTCGTCCGCGCCGAGGCTGTGGGCGGCCGCGTCGTCATGGTCGGGCATGAAGCTCAGGGTGGTCACGCGGCGGCCCTCGGCCTGCAGCTGACGCACGACGTCTTTCAGGGCCTCGGTGGCCTCGGTGACGTCGCCGCGCGGGGCGATGATCACGCGCTGCAGGTCGCGCTGCACGCCGGGCGTAGGCGCCAGGAGCAGCGCGGGGTCGCCGCCCAGTTCCGCGCGGATGCCCAGGGCGTCCAGGGTGTCCAGGCTGCCGCGATCGCGGACGATGACGGGCACGCCGCGTAGCGAGCGGGCCACGCGGCGGCCACCTTCGGGCGTCAGGGGGCCGATGCTCTGGTTGAACACGACCACGCGGCGGCGCAGCAGTTTCGCCAGGCGGATGACACTCAGGTAGTACGTGAGGTTGCGGGCGCTGGTCCTGTCCTGCAGCAGGCCGCCGCCGCCGGAGAGCACCACCTGTGAGCGCAGCAGCGCCCCGATCAGCGCGGCGGGCTGCATGCGGGCCTCGCTGTCGCAGTCGTAGGTGCGGGCGGTCTCCTCGGGGGTGTTGGAGAGCAGCAGGGGGCGCGCGCCGTACTTGCGCAGCTCGCGGGTGATGGCCAGCGCGATGGCCTCGTCGCCGGTGTTGCCGAAGCCGTAGTAGCCGCTGACGGTGACCTTCACGCGCGCGCCTCGGGGGTGGGGGCGTGGCCGTAGGTGCGCCACAGGTGCAGCGCCGCCCGGACGAGCTGCACCATGATCAGGCCGGCGATCAGGCCGACGCCCAGCCCCAGGAAGCAGCGCTGGGCGCTGATCAGCAGCGGCGTGTGGAAGTGACTGAAGGTGTTCAGGATGCTGGACTGCCCGACCACGCCGCCCAGGATCAGCAGCGCCCCGAAGTATCCGGGGAGCACGCCACTCAGGCCCAGGAGGCCCAGGGGGTGTCCGGCCATTTCCTTGAAGCGGGGGCGGACCAGGGTGTCTTGCAGGTCCTGGCGGATCTTGGCCTCGGTGTCGCTGACGCCCGCGCCGGTGGTGTTGCCGCGCCGCAGGAACACCAGGGCGAACACGCCCGCGGCGATGGCCATGATCAGGATGTCCCCCAGCTTGATAGGGGCGCCGTACACGTCACTGATGGTCTTGCGCAGGTCCTGGCGGGGCAGGAAGCTCGCGGCGACCAGCAGCAGCGGCAGGAGCAGGGTCAGGCCCACGCCGCGGAAGGGTTCGAGGCCCAGCACGCTGTCTTTCGTGGCGCCCAGCGCGGAGACGAACAGCACGCCGGTCAGGCTCAGGCCGGTGGCGATGAACCAGTCACTCATGCGCGCGCGGCGCAGCACGAGGCCCAGCGCGGGGAAGGTCACGGCGGCGATCAGGGCGACGCCGGCGTAGGGGTTGAATTTGTTCATCACGAGCGCCAGGAGGCCGCTGGCGGCCGCGGCGATCAGGCCCAGTCGCAGCAGCGGGAAGCTCAGGCCCAGCAGCAGCAGCGCGGCGACGGGGCCGATGAGGCTCAGGGTGCGCAGCAGGGTGTTCTCGTGGAAGGGTTCGATGACGGGCTGCGTGATCTTCACACCGGACTTGCCGAGCAGTTCGGTGGTGCGCCGGAGCAGGTCGTCGGTCTCGTTGATGGTGGGGTAGGGGCGGACGTACAGTAGGCGCATGCTGCGCTCGCGCGCGGCGAGGTTGTACTTGCTGGCCAGCGTGATGGGGTCCAGGCGGTTTTGCCAGGCGGCGTTCACGCTGAAGGTGCGCGCGCCGCCGTGCGTGGCGACCAGGGTGTCCAGGCCGCGCTGCGGGGTGGCCTCGATCAGGGCGGGGACGCGCTGGCCCAGGCGCTCGTTGATCTGCGCGAGCAGTTCGGGGGTGCGCGCGCCGATGACTTCCTCGCCGTTGAACAGGACGAAGGGCACGTCGGGCCAGTCCGCGCCGGGCTCGCGCACGGCGTCGTCCGCGTAGGGGCGGTAGACGGGCATCAGGCCGCGCGCTTTCAGCTGCTGTAGCAGCTGCTCGTCCGGCCCGACCGGCAGGAAGGTGGGGTCGGTGGGCCACTCGGTCCAGGTCTGCCCGTCCACCTGCACGGTGCGGGTGGGAATGGTGTAGCGCGCCGGGAGCGACTCGGCCACGCCCGGTTTCAGGGACCGCAGGTAGAAGTTGCGGGGACTGACGGCCGCGTCGCCCGTCTCGGCGCGCAGGTCCGCGCCGGATTTCAGGTACAGTTCGCCGCGCTGCGCGAGGTTCCCGATGACGTCCTCGTACATGCCGACACCGTTGACGCCGAGGCTTTGGTAGTGTGCGAGGAGTTCCTGCGGGTCGCGGCCGAAGCGGCGGGCCTGCGTGACGACCGCCGGGTAGTCCATGACGAGCGCGGCCGTCTTCTGCGACTGCTCGTAGCTGACGCGCCCGAACGCGAGGATCAGGGCGGGAATGGCGCTCAGGAAGATCAGGCCCAGCAGCAGCGGCGTCAGGGGGTGCCGGGTGGGGGCCGGGACGGTCATGCCGGTCGCGGTGGGCGGGGTGGGGTCAGCGGGCTGGGTCACAGGGCACATCCTAATTGCAGGGAATTGACCGGGTGCGGGCGCGGTCGGAACAGCTGAGCATGACGCCGGGCGGGGCCTGTGGCGTCATTCGAAAGTGCAGGTGGGGGACCCGGCTCAGATGGTGGTGCGGATGCGCGCGGCGAGCATGTCCAGCGCGGGTTCGTTCATGCCGCCGTGCGGGATGATGACGTCGGCGTAGCGCTTGGTGGGTTCCACGAAGCTCAGGTGCATGGGGCGCACGTACTCCAGGTACTGCTCGATGACGCTCTCGGGCGTGCGGCCGCGCTCCTGCGTGTCGCGCAGCAGGCGGCGGATGAAGCGCACGTCCGCGTCGGCGTCCACGAAGACCTTCAGGTGCATCCGCTCGCGCAGCGCTTCGTCGTACAGCGCGAAGAAGCCCTCCAGCACCACGACCGGGGCGGGCAGCACGGTGGTCGTGTGCGGGGCGCGGGTGTGGCGCGTGAAGTCGTACTCGGGCATGTCGATGGGCACGCCCGAGAGCAGCGCGTCGATGTGCTGGCGCAGCAGCGTCCAGTCGAACGCGGCCGGGTGATCGTAGTTGGTCTTGAGGCGCGCCTCGAAGGGAATGTCGTCCTGATTGCGGTAGTAGTTGTCCTGGTTCAGGACGGCCACGCCGCCCTGCCCGACGGTGTCCACGACGCGGCGGGTGACGGTGGTCTTGCCACTGCCGGAGCCGCCGGCCACGCCAATCACGAAGGGGATACTCACGCGGACCTCCAGGTGCCGGCGCCGCCCAGGCTGCCGATCAGTTGAATGCGGCGCTCGGCCATGCGGCGCGCGACCACGTGGGGCGCCTTGCCGTACTGCTCCGCGGCGGCCGTGATGCGCCCGACCGTCTGGTACACGCGCTCGGCTGCCTGATTCATGTCGAGGGTGGTGGCGGCAGCGATCAGCCCGGCGGCGTTGATGGCGAAGTCCGGCATATACACGATCCCGGCTTCCTTCACGGCGTCCTCGCCGCGGCGGGTCAGGGGGTGGTGTTCGCCGCCCGCAATCAGGCGGCACTGCAACCGGGGTACGTCGGTGCTGCGGATGGAGTGCCCATACCCGCAGGGGGCCAGGATGTCGCAGGGTGCGTCCAGGATCTGCTCGCAGCTCACCACGGTCACGCCGTCGAGGTCCTCGGCGAGCGCCTCGGCGCGTTCGGGGCGGTCGTCGGCGATGGTCAGGCGGGCGCCCTCGCGGTGCAGGTGCGTGGCCAGCGCGCGGCCCACCGCGCCCACGCCCAGGATGGCGACGCGCACGCCGCGCATGCTCTCGGAGCCCAGGGCGAAGCGCGCAGCGGCCTTCATGCCGCGGTACACGCCGTAGCCGGTGACGGCGCTCGTGTCGGTGTGCATGCCCAGCGTGGAGCGGGTCTCCTGCGCCACGAAGGCGATGTCACCGGCGCTCACGCCGATATCCTCGGTCAGGACCACGCGGGCTTCCATGGGGCGGATCTGGCGGCCCAGCGCGCGGAACAGCGCCTCGCGCGCGTGGGGATCGTCCATGCCGCACTCGGGGGTCATCAGGACGCAGGCGCCGCCGCCGTAGTTCAGGCCGGCCAGCGCGGCCTTCAGGGTCAGGCTCTCGGACAGGGCCAGGGCGCCGCGAATGGCGAGGTCCTCGTCCTGCTCGCGCAGGCGCACGCCCGCGATGGCGGGGCCCAGCACGGTGGAATGCACGGCCAGCGCGGCCCGCAGGCCGCTGGGTGCGTGATGAAGCAGCGTCAGGGCCTCGTGGCCGCGCGACTGCATCTCCTCAAGTATCTGCATATCACTCCTGTTGTGGCGCTGAGCCTGGCGGGTGGGGCCGCCCTCAGCGCGGGGTCGCCCCGCAGGGTAGCACCCCTTTACCGGGGCAGGTGGCCTGCCCTGAAAGAACGCTGTCAGACGCGCCGGGGCACGCTTGCTGTCATGCCCACATGTGCGCCGAGCTCGCATGCTTACGGTCCGCGGTGGCCGTGGGAAGAACACCGCGTCACGCCAACAGGAAGTCGCTTACAATGTGGCGCACAAAGGGGGAATTGAATGGATCGGATTGCTCCGCTCGCCAAGATTCTGGCGGAAGCGAACGGGATTGACTGGCAGAGACTGCAGGGTTCGGGTGCAGGTGGCCTGATCGTGGAACAGGACATCCTGAACTACCTGTCGCGCGTCATGAGTGGTGAGGAAGACCCGCCCAGCACACCCGTGGATCTGCCCCCGCCTGACTGGAACGGCGAGGAAGTCCCCACGGCCGACATGCTCGGCCGCGCCGGCATGAGCGCCGACATGCTCAGCCGCGCCGGGGTGGACACCGACCTGACGGCCTTCGTGGAACAGACGCGCGCCGCGGCGCCCAGCGTGCCTGCTCAACCCACCGCGAGCCTGGACGACGACGCCATGGAGTTCGAGCTGGAAGACGAGCCCGACGCGGCCCCGGCCCCAGTGGCCGCCACGCCGAGCTTCAGCGCCCCTACCTCCGAGGTGACGGCACCGGTCACCCCGGTCGCCGAGACCGCCACGCCGGAACCCGTCGCGGCGCCCGAACCCACCCCCGCCCCAGCCGCCGGCTGGAACTGGGGGACCCCGGCCGCCACCCCCGCGGCGGCCCCTGAGGCTGCTGCCCACGAGGCACCTCCGGCCTCGCCCGCAGTGGTGGAGGCGCCCAGCCTGTCCACCCCCGAGATCCCCACGCCCGCGCAGCCCGCAGCAGAGGTAGCGGCCGCCGAGCCGACTCCGGCCGCTGCTCCCGCCGCGGCCGGTGGTCTGGCCGCCGGACTGGGCAGCCTGCTGTCGCGCCTGTACCAGAAACCCGCCGAGACGGCTCCTGCCCAGCCGGAACCGGTGAGCAGCGCCGCGCCCGAGCCTCAGGTCACGGAGCCAGTCGCGGTGCCCGTACAGGCACCCACCGAGCCGGAACCTGCCCCGCAGGACGCCCCCGCCTGGAGCGATGGCCGTCAGGCGGACGACGCCGCGTGGAGCCAGCCGGCCGAGCCGGAGGCCGCCGTGGCCGAGGCGCACGAGGCGCCCGCCGGATCGACGACCGAACTGCCCGCCGTGGAGCCGGTCACGGAACCCGAGGTGAGCGAACCGGCCGCGCAGCACGTCATGCCGGAAGCGGCGCCCACCACCGAGGCGCCCGAAGTCAGCGAGCCCGAAGCGGCCGACGTGGTGGCCGCGGAAACCGAATCCGGCCAGACCGAACCCGCGGCCGCAGAGGTCACTGCGGCTGAGCCGGTCGCTGAGGAGCCGGCTGAACAGCCTGCCGCGGCGGCAATACCCGCCGCCGAGCCCGAGCAGGCGCCCGCAGCCGTCACGCCTGCACCGAGCGGCAACGCGGTGTGGTTCGGCGCCTACCTGCGCCGCGACGCGAACGTGGCGGCCCTGCACGACCTGCGTGATCAGGTGACGGCCGCGCTGGAACGCGACCTGCCGGTGGCGCTGCTGGTGGCGCGCGCGGCCGCGCGGCACGCGGACACGCTGGGCCTCAGCGGCGTGGCGATGCACACCCAGGACGGCGCCCGCGCAGCGGGCAGCGGCAGCCTGCGCGACGCGCTGGACGCCGGCGCGTTCGCGGGCACGCCAGACCTGCTGGTCGTGGACGCCGGCGCGATGGATCTGGATGACCTGCACTTCCCGCACACGACGACGCTCAGCGTGGGCCGCGTGCAGGATGGGCGCGCCGCGCTGACCCTGAACGGGGACGTGGACGCCGCGCGGGCCGCGCAGTTCCTGGCGCAGGTGGCCGGGACGCTGGAACAGCCGATCCTGCTGGTGCTGTAAGCCCGGCTTTATGGCCCGCGCCGTTCCCTCCGGGGGGCGGCGCGGGCCTTCCTTTGTTGTGCTGGCGCGGGCCGGGGCGCAGGGCGCACAATGGCGGGCATGGTGACAGCGATCGTGATGGTGCAGGCCGAGCGGCAGCGGGTGCAGGAGACGGCCGAGGCGCTGGCCGGGGTGCCCAGCGTGCGTGAGGTGTACTCGGTGACCGGAGAGTGGGACATCGTGGCGATCCTGAAACTCACGCGCTATGAGGATCTGGATGACGTGGTGACGGGCGGTCTGCGCAAGGTGGAGGGCATCGTGCGGACGCAGACGATGCTGGCCTTCCGCACGTACAACGAGGCGCTGCTTGATCAGGGGTTCGGGGTGGGCCTGGATGAAGCGCAGCAGCGTTGAAGGTCGGATGAGCGACTTTTAAGAAATCTTCATGCCGGGGAGTGCCCGGTGGGTTTTGTGACCTGCCCTACCTGAGGGCCCAGGGCGGGCGGGTACGTTGACCGCATGCGAAACCAACTGAAGCGCGCCGCCCTGCTGGGTGTGACCCTGCTGATCAGCGCCGCGTCTGCCAAGTCGATCGTGGTGGGCAGCAAACTCGATCCCGAAGCGCAGATTCTCGGGCAGATGATCGTCCTGACGCTCCGCAACGCCGGGCTGGACGTGACCGACAAGACGAACCTGGGTGATACCGGCGTGAACCGCAAGGCGATCCTGGCCGGCGAGATTGACGTGTACCCCGAGTACACCGGCAATGCCGTGTACCTGTTCCCGCAGGCGAAGATCAGCGCCAAGCAGGCTGGCAATCCGGGGACCATCTACGGCCTGGCGCGGCAGCTGGACAGCAAGAACGGCGTGACGTGGCTGAAGCCCGCGAACGTGAACAACACCTGGGTGATCGCGGTACCGCAGGCACTGGCGCAGAGTGCGAAGCTCAGCAGCGTCGCGGACCTCGCCAAGTACGTCAATGGCGGCGGAAAGTTCAAGATTGCGGGCAGCCCGGAGTTCTTCAACCGGCCTGACACCATGCTCGCCTTCGAGGCCGCGTACGGCTTCAAGCTGAAAGCCGAGCAGAAACTGGTCCTGGCCGGGGCCACCCCGCCCCAGACGCAGCAGGCCGCGGCGAACGGCACGAACGGCGTGAACGCCGCCATGGCGTACGGCACGGACGGCACGCTGGCCGCGCTGAAACTGGTCGCCCTGAAAGACCCCAAGGGCGCGCAGGCGGTCTACCAGCCCGCGCCGATCATCCGCTCAGATACGCTGAAAGCCAACCCGCAGATCACGGCCCTGCTGAACAAGACCTTTGCCACGCTGACTCAGTCGACCCTGCAGGGCCTGAACGCGAAGGTGGCCCTGGAGGGCCGCACCGCGCAGGACGTGGCGCGCGAGTACCTGAAGGGCAAGGGGCTGATCAAGTAATGAACCTCTTCCCGCGCTGGAACAAGCACCTGTCATGACGGCGCGGCAGGAGGGCGGGGCAGGGGCGCAGGCTCCTGCCCCGGCTGCTGGGGCGCGGCGGGACGTCCGGCTGGTCCTGTGGCTGACGGCGCTGCCCATGCTGGCCGGGGCGTGGCTGCCGTGGGTGCTGCTGCGCCCGAACCGCCTGGCACCCGGCGAGTACCTGGGGCTCCCCCCGGCCTGGCTGGTGGGGGTACTCGCACTGGCCGTCCTTCCAGCCCTGGTGGGCGGGTGGCGACGGGACTTGGTTTGGCTGCCCGCGACGCTGGCCGTGACCGTGGGCGTGTGGCTGCTGGGCGACCGGACGGCCGCGGCGCTGGTCGGTCAGGCGGAGTTCGCGCGGGCCAGCGCGGCCAGTGGCGTGTGGCTGTACCTGCTGGGCGCGGGGGTGGCGGCGTACGCGGCCGGGCTGGCGTGGCCGGAGAGGCGCTGGGTGGCGTGGTTGTGGCTGCTGCCGGCGCTGGCGCTGCTGGCGGGCGGGCACCTGGGGCAGTGGTCGGTGCTGGTCGAGGGCCGCAACGAGGGGCCACGCTGGGTGCAGGAACTGGCGCAGCACCTGAGGCTGGTGGGCAGCGCGCTGGGCCTGTCCGTGCTGATCGGCGGGCCGCTGGCAGTGTGGGCCTCGGGCCGGGCGCGCGTGGCAGACGCCGTGCTGGGCACCGCGAACGCTGTGCAGACCCTGCCCAGCCTGGCGCTGCTGGGCCTGCTGATCGCTCCGTTGTCGGCCCTGGCGAATGCCGTACCGGCCCTGCGCGCGGCGGGCGTCAGTGGGATTGGCGTGGCGCCGGCGCTGACCGCGATGACGCTGTACGCGCTGCTGCCCGTCCTGCGCAACGGCGTGGTTGCCCTGCGGGGCGTGCCCGCGGGCGTGGTAGACGCGGCGCGCGGCATGGGCATGACGCCCGCGCAGCGGTTCTGGCGGGTGCTGGTGCCGCTGGCACTGCCCGTGTGGCTGGGCGGCGTGCGGCAGGCGGCGGTGCTGCTGGTGGGCGTGGCGGCCGTGGCCGCGCTGATCGGGGCGGGCGGCCTGGGCACGTACATTTTCAAGGGACTTCAGAGTGCCGCGTCGGACCTGATCCTGCTGGGCGCCATTCCGGCAGCGCTGCTGGCCATGGCCGTGGACGGCGCGCTCAGGCTGCTGGAGGACTGGCTGGGTCGTCGCCTGGGGAGGGCCGCGTGATTGAAGTGCAGAACCTGGAAAAACGGTACGGCGACGCGTTCGCCGTGCAGGACCTGACGCTGACGTTCCCGGAGGGGCAGCTGACGGCGCTGCTGGGCCCCTCGGGGTGCGGGAAGACCACCACACTGCGGATGATCAACCGCCTGATCGAACCCACCGGTGGGCGCATCCTGCTGAACGGCCAGGACACGCGCACCCTGCGGCCGGAGGTGCTGCGCCGCGGGATCGGGTACGTGATCCAGCAGATCGGGCTGTTCCCGCACCTCAGCGTCGCGCAGAACGTCTCGACCGTTCCCGACCTGCTGGGCCGCGACCGTCACGCCACGGCGCGCCGCGTGGATGAACTGCTGGACCTGGTGGGTCTGGAGCCCGCGACCTTCCGCGACAAGCGCCCGGCAGAGCTGTCCGGCGGGCAGGCGCAGCGGGTGGGGGTGGCGCGCGCGCTGGCCGCGGACCCGCCTGTGCTGCTGATGGATGAACCCTTCGGCGCCCTGGATCCACTGGCCCGCGACCGCCTGCAGGACGCTTTCCGCAGCATTCAGCGTCAGCTGGGCAAGACGGTGATCATGGTCACGCACGACATTGATGAGGCGCTGCGCCTGGGGGACCGCGTGGCGCTGATGCGTGCGGGCCGCCTGGAGCAGTTCGGCACGCCGGACGACCTGATCCACCGCCCCGCGAGCGCCTTCGTGCGGGATTTCCTGGGCGAGGACGCCACCCTGCGCCAGCTGGCGGGCCGGCCCGTGTCAGCATTCGTCCGGGCGGGCCTCCCCTCTCCGGGCGCACCACGCGTGAACGCGGACCTGAACGCCCGCAGCGCCCTGAGCGTCATGCTGCGCGAGGGGCACGACACGCTGGAGGTCATGCGCGGCGAGGAGGTCCTGGGGTCGGTCCGCTGGCAGGACCTGCGCGGCGGGGACGGCGCGTGACGGCCCTGCGGGTGGGGCGCGCAGCGGGCCGGGCCCGCTGGCCCTGGGGGGCCGTGCTGTGGCCCATCCTGCTGCTGCTGGGCCTGCTGCCTGGGGTGCTGCCCGCCCTGATCAATCCGCTGCACCTGGGCGAGGTGGGGGCCTTCGATCCTCCACTGTGGCGCCTGACCCTCACGCACCTCGGCCTCGTGGCACTGTCTGGGCTGGTGGTGCTGCTGCTGGGCCTGCCGCTGGCTGTGGCCGTCACCCGGCCCGGCTGGCACGCGCCCCGGCAACTGGCCGAGACCCTGGTGGGTTTGGGGCAGACGGTGCCCACCTTCGCGATTCTGGCGCTGGCGGTGCCGGCGCTGGGTTTCGGCTGGGCGCCGACGCTGCTGGGCCTGATCGTGTACGGGCTGGTGCCGGTCGTCAGCAACGGTATCCTGGGCCTGAGTGGCGTGAATCCGGGCGTCCTGGACGCCGCGCGCGGTATGGGCATGACGTCCTGGCAGCGGGTCTGGCGGGTGGAGCTGCCGCTGGCGTGGCCGGTGATCATGGCGGGCCTCCGCACAAGCGTGGTGTACAACGTCGGTACGGCCACAGTGGGCGCCGCTCTGGGCGCTGGCGGCCTGGGTGAACCAATCATTAACGGCCTGTCGCAGCAGAACACCGCACTCGTTCTGTGCGGGGCGCTGCTTTCTGCCCTCCTGGCGCTGACACTGGATGCCTGGCTCGGCCTGCTGGAGGGCCGACCGGGACAGATGTCATGAGGGTCACTTTCCGCTAGAATGCGCCTCATGCAGCTTCGGTGGTCTTCCCTGTTCCGACCTGCACATGCCTTTTGGTATCTGCCTGCCTCTCCCCAGATGATGTAACGGCCCAGCCCCTGTGCTGGGCCGTTTTGTTGTGGGCTCTGGAAGGGCAAGGCGGTCGGCCCCACGCCGCCCGTGGGTCGAGTTCAGCGTCAGTCCAGCCCGCCTCAAGAGGTGACACCTTGAAGCAGACCGCCTTTGAACCCGGTGATCGCGTCGTCCTTCCACCATACGGAATTGGGGTGGTGAGCAGCGTCTGCCTGCGCCCCGTAGCCGGGGAAGATCAGGCCTACTACCAGGTGGACTTCCCAAACACGGCCAGCCGCGCCTTCGTACCGGTCGCCTCGCCGGACATCGCCGGGATGCGCGCCGCGCTGACGGCGCACGACATGCCGGCCCTGCTCGACTCTCTGAAGACCAGCCGCCTGAACCTGCCCCGCCAGTGGGCCGCCCGACACCGCCGCGTGACTGAGATCTTGGTCAGCGGCAACCCTTTTGAGCTGGCGATCCTCACCTGTGAACTGCGCCGCTGGAACGTCGAACGCGGCCTGCCAGACCTGGACCGTCAGGCGTTCCGCCGCGCGATCAAGCTGCTGGAGCAGGAGGTCAGCGGCCTGAGTGATTCCGGCGCACAGGACGTGCAGCAGCTGCTGGTGCACGCCTGGAATGAAACGCCACAGCTGGTGGCCGCTGACTGATTCCACACTACTCAGGGCAGGCCAGAAGTGCATCTCTGGCCTGCCCTCAGCTGTCCTGCGTCATAAAGCGCACCCCCGACGCTGGAGGCGTCGGGGGTGAGGAAGCAGAGTTGCAGTCAGCCCGTGGGG
>NZ_BMPE01000020.1 GCF_014647435.1 Deinococcus radiotolerans
ACTTCACCCCGAAAGGCGTCGTCCGTTTCGTGAGTCTGGAGACCACCGGGGGGCGGTCCGCTCACCCGACCCTGTCGGATCGGCCTGTCATCGTCATCATCACCAGATTTTCATGCGTCCCAGCGGCACCTTTCGGCTTTCCCGCTCTCGCCCTTCTTCTCGGGCGAAGAGAACTATATGCCTACGCGTCCAAACTGTCAACACCCCACGGCCAGTCCCGCGGATGTGCCCTGCCTCAGGTGCTGTTGACGAATGAAGCCAAACTCAAGCCCACGCCACAGCACCCACCACACCTGAAGCGGCCTACCAGCCCCAGCTGCCCGGCTCACCCTTGAAGGGACCCACCACATTCGGCGTGATCCAGCCGCCATAGAACCCACCAGGCTGCGGCGTGACCCGCACGTCATTGACCCGGCACTCATCCATGCGCCCCGCATAAACCGCCACATGCCCGGCCATCAGCGCGAACGGCGCCGCCGGATGTTCGTAACTCCAGCCGGCACCCTCCTCGACCCGCCCACCCGCCTGCACCGTCCAATAGGTCGCCTCGCCCTTCCACTCGCAGACGCTACCGCCCGGCGCGCGCGACAGTACCCCCGGCGCGAAGTCCTCTTTCGGCAGGTAATAGGTGGGCGGATGACTGGTTTCCAGCACCCGGAACGCCGCGGTCGTCTGGGCGATCCGCTGACCCCCCAGCCAGATCTCTATCGGGGCGGACGTGCGCTCCAGCCGGGGTGGGCGCGGGTACGCCCAGACGCTCTCCTGACCAGGAGCAGGCGGCACGGGCTGCGGACGGGCACGCTGAGACATGCCCCCAGTCTCCCCTTCCCCAGCCGGTCTTGGCTGTGGGCCTTCTGACCAGTTCAGGGCACGGTACGCTGCGTCATGACGCCCCGCACTCCGGCAGACCTGAACACGGCCTTCAACCTGGCGGATCTGGAACGCCTGGGCCGCGCCGCGCTGGACCGCAACGCCCTGGAGTACTACGCCAGCGGCGCGAATGACGAGCATACCCTGCGGGAGAACCGCGCTGCGTTCAGCCGCGCCCGCCTGCGCCCCCGTGTCCTGGTGGACGTCTCCAGCGTGAACACGGGCACCAGCGTGCTGGGCCTCCCGTTGAGCAGTCCCATCGGGATCGCGCCCAGCGCCTTCCACGGGCTCGCGCACGCGGACGCCGAGCGCGCCACCGCCCGCGCCGCCTACACGCGTGGCAGCGTCATGACGCTGAGCACCTTCAGCAACACGCCCATCGAGACGGTCGGCGCGGAAGCCCAGGGCCGCTTCTGGTTCCAGCTGTACCTACTGCGCGACCGCGCCCTGAGCCGCAGCATCCTGGACCGCGCGCACGCGGCCGGAGCGCGCGCCCTGGTCTTTACCGTGGACGCACCCTTCCTGGGCCGCCGCGAGGCGAACGAACGCCATCGCTTCGCCCTGCCCGCACACCTGAGCGCCCCGAACGTCGCCAGCCGCGACGAACTCGCGCAGGTCGAAACCGACAGCGGCTCTCAACTCGCCAACTACTTCCAGAACCTCGTGGACAAGACCTTCACCTGGCGCGACCTCGACTGGCTGCGCGGCCAGACGCCCCTCCCCATCATCCTGAAAGGCATCCTGACCGCCGAGGACGCCCATCTGGCCGCCGAGCACGGCTGCCACGTCTGGGTCAGCAACCATGGCGGACGGCAGCTCGACACCGCCATCAGCAGCTTCGAGGCTCTGCCTGAGATCGCGGACGCCGTCGCGGGCCGCAGCGAGATCTACCTCGACGGCGGCGTGACGCGCGGCACGGACGTCCTGAAAGCTGTCGCGCTCGGCGCCCGCGCCGTGTTCCTGGGCCGCGCCGCCCTGTGGGGCCTCGCCGCCGCCGGGGAGCACGGTGTGGAACGCACCCTGGAACTGCTGGAAGACGAATTCCGCCTCGCCATGGCCCTGTGCGGCGCCACACGGATCGAGGACCTGACCCCGGCGCTGGTGCGGCTGTAGCCGCGTGAACGCCCCTTCCTCAGACCCTCACCATCGCCTTCACGCCCCCTGAGGCCTCGTCGCTTCTCGCCATGCCCTGCGCAGCCCCCAGGCCAGCATGGTCAAGAAAGGCGACGTCAACAGCATCAGTTGAATGGAGGAAGACGGAACGGCTGTCCTGACAACCGACTGTGCTGGATCGTCCGGGTTGTACGCCACCTGAATTACTTCTCCGACCCTGAGGTGAGGCTGTCCGCGAAGCGCCTCGCAATCGGCGTCGCCATAGCGGCCGGGCGAAATGGTCTCCCAGCCTGTACGTTTTCCCGTGTACTTCATGTCGTCGACGGTGTAGGTGTACAGGAGGGCACAGCGATTTCCGTACTGGGCCTGCGTGACGAGCGCCGACACTCTCGGCCAGGATTGCGAGCGGAGCGCGGCCAGCACACCCTGCCCGGGAATCACCCATCCGATGAACCCGAACAGCATCAGACCGAATCCGAGCAGCAGAAGCGGCGTGAGGCCCTCAGATGTGTGGCGTGAGGAGCGACCGGCACTCAGGAGCGGGATGCGTCCGGTCAGGATGAGGCAGGCCTGCCACAGCAGCTAGCTGGCATACGCCCCGGCGGCAACAGTCACGACCCACTGCCACGGTTCCGGGGATGGCGCACGCAGGAGAGTCGAGACCGGAATGAACAGAAGCAGGACACCCGGCAGGACGTATCTGAGAGCGACGGCGACGTACAGCATGTCCTGAGGGTACCGAACCGTTTCTAGTGACACCGCCGCATTTACCTCAGCGCCACTTCTCCGGCAGGCCGTACACGTTCCAGAGGCGTTCGACGCGGTCCACGATGTCTTCGTCCATGACGATCTTGGGCGGCCACTCGCGGACGAAGCCTTCCTCGGGGAGTTTCTTCGCGCCGTCCCAGGCGAGGAGCTCCCCCTGCACCCAGACGTCGCGTTCGGCGTCGATGTTGTTCAGGATGGTCCACCAGACGTCCTGAAGGTCGGTCACGTCGGTCTGGTCGTCGCAGATCAGGAGGTGGCGGATGCCGTGTGCGGCGGGGTGCGCGGCGAACGCAGCGGCGAGATCACGGGCCTGTCCGGCGTGGGTCTTGTGCAGCGCGACCAGCCAGTACCCGTCCGGGGTCTGCCGCTGGGCGAGGACGCCGCCGACGGTGGGGAGGTCGTGCGCGGCGCGGGGCGTGAAGGTCTGGGGCGCCACGGTGTCCCCGGCCTGGTCGGGGCGGCTGCTGGCGGCGCTGCCGACCTCCTCGGGGCGTTTGGTGGTGGCGTCGATGATGAGTTTCCCGCCGTAGCCCCAGCCCCGGCTGGAGTGGTCGAGCACGTCGATGGGGCCGCGCGTGGTGAGGGTGTCGCGGCCCGGCACGGCCTTCTGCGTGACCTCGCGCCACACGGCGTCGAAGTCGGTGACCTTCACGTGTTCGTCGAGGACGACGATGACCTTGGCGAACATCATCTGCCCCAGGCCGAACAGGCCGTTGGCGACCTTGTACGCCTGCCCCGGGTAGCTCTTTTTGATGCTGACGAACACGAGGTTGTGCGCAACCCCGGCGGGCGGCATGTGGTAATCGACGATCTCCGGGATGATGAGCTGCGCGGCGGGCAGGAACAGCCGTTCGGACGCCTCGATCAGGTACGCGTCCTCCATGGGGGGGCGGCCTACGATGGTCGCCGGGTACACGGGGTTGCGCCGCATGGTGACGGCCGTGACGTGGAAGTGCGGGTACAGGTCGGGGAGGGTGTAGAAGCCGGTGTGGTCCCCGAACGGCCCCTCCATGACCCAGTCCTCGCTGGGGTCCACGTAGCCTTCGAGGACGAACTCGGCGTTGGCGGGCACGTCCAGATCGACCGTGATACCCCTGGCGACCGGGTAGCGCTGGCCGCGCAGGTACCCGGCCAGGGCGAACTCGTCCAGGCCCGGGACGGGCGGCAGGGGCGCGGTGGCGGCGTAGATCAGCGCCGGGTCGCCGCCGATGGCAACCGCGACCTCCAGTTTTTGCCCGAGCTTCTTCGCCTTCTCCAGATGTTTCGTGCCGGTCTTGTGCCGCTGCCAGTGCATGCCGGTCGTGTTCCGGCTCATGACCTGCACGCGGTACATGCCCATGTTGCGCTCGCCGGTTTCCGGGTCCTTCGTGATCACGAGGGGCAGCGTGACGAACGGCCCACCGTCGAGCGGCCAGCATTTGAGGATCGGGATCTTCGAGAGATCCACCTCGTCGCCGCGCCACACGACCTCCTGCGCGGGGGCCGAGCGGACGCGGCGCGGGGGGAGATTCATGGCGTCGCGGAGTTTCGTGACGTTGCTCAGCAGGCCCAGCTTGCTGCCGCCGCCGGATAGGTCGATGAGATTCCGGACCTTCTCGGCCAGCCCGTCAAGGTCGTCCACGCCGAGGGCCAGCGCCACGCGCTCCTTGGTGCCCAGCAGGCCGATGGCGACCGGGTAGTCGCTGCCAACGACGTTCTCGAACAGCAGAGCGGGGCCGCCCTGCTTGACCATTCGGTCGGCGATCTCGGTGATTTCCAGCTCGCGGCTGACCGGGGTCGTGACGCGGATCAGTTCACCGCGCTGCTCAAGGAGGCGCATGAAGCTCTGGATGTCCGGAAAGGCCATGCGCCGAGTGTAGAGGTGCAGGGGCGGGGCAACCGTACCCGCGCACGGGGTTGCGCGGTCCGCTGGTCGCGGTTGCCGCGACCAATTGGCCAGATAGTGTAGACGGGACACTTTCTAAAAATTGACCGAAGTTGTAGACTATTGTCATTACGGCGAACGGCGCGCACTGCACGCCTGTTCAACCCCACTCATCCGGCGGCCCAGACCGCCTTCCAAGGAGCCCCATGAAGCACCCCACCCTGATCCTGCTCGCCCTGACCCTCGGCCTCGGCAGCGCCCACGCCGCCACCCCCAGCACCCTGCAAAAAGGCGTGCTGAAAATCGGTATGGAAGGCACCTACGCCCCCTTCACCTACAAGGATGACAAGGGCAACCTGACCGGCTTCGACGTGGACATCGCCCGGGCCGTGGCTGCCAAGCTGGGCCTGAAGGCCGAGTTCGTCCTGACCGAGTGGAGCGGCATCCTCGCCGGCCTCCAGGCGAACAAGTACGACGTGATCGTCAACCAGGTCGGCATCACCGCCGAGCGCCAGAAGACCATCGGCTTCAGCGCCCCCTACGCGTACTCCAGCCCGCAGATCATCGTGAAGAAGACCGGTAGCTTCTCCCCCAAGACCCTCGCGGACCTGAAAGGCAAGCGCGTGGGCGTGGGCCTGGGCAGCAACTTCGAGAAGCAGCTGCGGGACGCGGGCGGCATCAACGTCGTCACGTACCCCGGCGCGCCCGAGTACCTCGCCGACCTCGCCGCGGGCCGCCTGGACGCCGCGTTCAACGACCGCCTGCTCGTCGGGTACCTCATCAAGTCCCAGAACCTCCCCGTGCGCGGCGCGGGCGTCATCGGTGACCCGGAAGCGGTCGGCATCGCCATGAAGAAGACCAACACCAGCCTGAAGACGGCGGTGGACAAGGCCCTACTGCAACTCAAGGCCGACGGCACATACGCCAAGATCAGCCGCAAGTGGTTCGGGCAGGACGTCAGCAAGCCTTAAGCTCAGAGCTGTGAGCGCTGGGCCATGGACGCGGTCACCACCGCCCGTGGCCCAGCGCTGTGCCGGGGAGGCCCATGAACACCGAACAGCTGCAACTTGTCCTCCAGAGCGCCTGGACCTCACTGCCCACCCTGCTGGGCGCGCTGCCTGTCACGCTGGGCTTCGCGCTGGGCGCGATGGTACTGGGCCTCCCGCTGGGGTTCCTGGTCGCGCTGGCGCGGCTGTCCCGGCTGGGATGGGTGCGGGGCCTGAGCAGCCTGTACGTGTCGTTCATGCGCGGCACGCCGCTGCTCGTGCAGATCTTCGTCATCTACTACGGCCTGCCCAGCCTGGGCGTCACACTGAACCCCGTGGCGGGCGGCGTGATCGCCCTGACGCTGAACGCCGCCGCGTACCTCTCGGAGACGATGCGCGCCGCGATCCTCAGCATCCCGAAAGGACAGCGGGAGGCCGCGACCAGCCTGGGCCTGAGTGGGGCGCAGACCATGCAGCTGATCATCCTGCCGCAGGCGGCCCGGGTGGCGCTGCCCAGCCTGAGCAACACCCTGATCGGCCTCGTGAAGGACACGTCCCTGGTCAGCGTGATCACGGTCGTGGAACTGCTGCGCAGCGCGCAGCTGGTCATCGCGCGGACCTTCGAGCCGTTCGGGCCGTACCTGGCGGCCGCGCTGATCTACTGGGCAGTCAGCAGCCTGCTGGAGGTCGTGCAGCGCCTGCTGGAACGCCGATTCGCACGCGGAGGATAGAGCCCTCCTTCCCTTGCGACCCCTCTCCCCCGCCAGGAAGAGGGGTCGTTCTCCTCCTTTCGCTGTAGACCCTCTGGTGGACGCCGCGTGAGGACCCGGTGAGTACGGTGCGGGCATGACCCTCCCCGGTGCACCCGCCGAAGTCCCCCAGGTCCCCTCGCCCACCGCGCCGAAGGTCACGTGGCCGCTGCTGACTGCCGCCGGACTGGCCCTGGCCACGCTGCTGCTGACCGAAGGAACGCGCGGCGCGTTGGGTCTGAATCTGGCGGCGTGGACGGCCCTGTATCTGGGCGTGGTGACGTGGCGGGCCACGCGGGAGGGCCAGCCGCCCAGCCGCGAGGGCGTGACGCTTCTGGCGCTAGCCGCCCTGTTCGGCGTGACGTTCACGCTGTGGGCCCCCACCCCCGATCTGACGTTCCTGAACACGCTGGCGCTGATCCTTTGCCTGGGACTGGGCTCAGCCGCGCTGCGTTTCCCCGGACTGGAGCGGGCGGGCGTGCTGGACGGTCTGGGCGCGGCCCTGAGCAGCGGCCTGCACGTCATCTACGGACTGGCCATGCTGCTCGACCGCTTCCCCTGGACGCACCTGAAACCGGCCCCTGCGGCGCCGCGCACCTGGGGCCGGGTGGGTGTGGGCGCGCTGTTGAGCGTGCCTCTCCTCGCGGTGTTCGCGCCGCTGCTGGCCGGGGCGGACGAGTCGTTTGCACGGGCGCTGGACGCCCTGCTGCACTTCGACGTGAACCTCGACCGGCCCATCCGCACGCTGGGGCACCTGATCGGCTGGCTGATCCTGACGGGTGGACTGGTGTACGGGGCGCTGCTGGCCGCGCGGCCCAGCCTCTTCCCGCCTGCGCCGCGCGAGGGGCGGCTGGGCCTAATCGAGACGGGCGTGCCGCTGGGCGCGCTGGCCGTGCTGTTCACGGCGTTCGCGGCGCGGCAGCTGCCGCTGCTGCTGGGTGGCGCGCTGCCTGAGGGGCAAACGTACGCGGCGTTCATCCGCGAGGGCTTCGGGCAGCTGATGACCGTGGCGCTCCTGACGGCCGCCGTGCTGCGCGTCGCGTACGCCCTGAGCACCCCGGAGTCCCGCCGCCGGCCGGGCTTCCACGCGCTGAACGCCGCGGTGCTGCTGCCGCTGACCGTGATCCTCGCGTCCGCCGCGCAGCGCTGGGTGCTGTACACGCAGGCGTACGGCCTGAGCGAGACGCGCGTGCTGGGCGCCGCGTTCCTGATGTGGGTGACCCTCACGCTGGCGTGGCTGGCCGTGACCCTCTGGCGGGATCAGGCGAGCCGCTTCGCGTACCCGACGCTGCTGCTGGGCTTGGGCACCCTGCTCGTCACGACCGCGCTGAACCCGGCGGGCCTGATCGCGCGGGTGAACATCGCACGCGACCTGTCGGGCGTCACGAACGCGCAGCGCACCGAGCCGCAGCGGGTGAACGCCGCCGAGCTGCTGAACCTGGGCCCGGGCGCCGTGCCGGTCCTCGCCGCGCACCTGGACGTCCTGACCGACTGCGCCCCCAATCCTGGGGCGAGCGGCGTGCCCGAGTGCCTCAGCCACGCTGCTCTTGTGGCCTCCCTGCGTGAACGGTACGCCCACGCACGCGACCCGCGCGGCTGGACCCTCGCGTACGCCCGGGCCCGTCAGGCTGCGCTGAAGCTCCCGGCCGCGGCCGACTGACGCTCATCGGCTGCGGCTCCGCTGTGGCCGCGCGTCGAGTTCAGGGCGTGGGCACCGGTACCGTCCAGGCGATGCTCAGGGGCGCGGTCAGGGTGGTCAGGGTTTTCGGGGCCCAGTTCCCGGTGGTCAGGCCCAGCGTCACGTCGTAGCGGTTCAGGTTCTGCCCGGCCAGCACGTACGCCTTCCCATCACTGGGCAGGGTCAGGTCACGGATGTCGGCCAGGTTGGCAACTGTCGCTGCCGAGGACGCATTTCCATCCCATAGGCGCAGTGGGCTGTCGGCGGTGCCCGCCAGGACGTTGCTGCGCCACGCGGCGAGCAGGGTGTCGTTCGCGCCGCCCACCCACAGCCGGTCAAAGCGGTTCGTCCCGAACGCGGTGAGGGTCGTGGCGCTGTCGGGCTCCCCGCTGGACTTCAGGGCCTGAATGCCGGTCGCGGTGGCGGCCAGGATGCGCCCCGCGTACGGCGCGAGGTCGAACACCGACGGGATCGCCAGGGGCGCGCTGACCTCGGGCGTGGCCGCGCCGCTGGGAATCGCCACGCGGATGACCTCGCTGCCGCCGTTCAGGCGGGCGCGGGTGATCAGGCCCACGTCGCCCTGCACGGCCAGCCGGGTGGGGGGCGTGTCACTGGTCGCCACGGGCGGCAGGTACGTGGGCAGCAGCGCCGTCCAGAGCAGCGCGCGGGTATCGGCGTTGAAGAGCGCGGCACGCTGCACGCCGCTGCACTCGCTGAGCAGCAGCAGCCGCGTGCGCGTGGCGTCCTGCGCGGCGCGCGTGTAGCAGGGCGTGAACCCGGGATCCGCGAAGGGCTGAGGGTCCGTGCCGTTCGGGGCGCGGGTCTCCGCGCCGCCCGTGCGGACCGTGATCAGGCGCCGGGCACCCGACAGGGGCAGCACGTCCACGCCGCCCGTGACGGGCGTGGTGTTCACGCTGCCGCCGTCGGTGTTCAGCGCGCGCAGCTGCGTGGCCACGCCCACCGCGGTATCGGTCAGGACGCCCAGCTGCACGGCGTACTGCACCTCCTCGGTGCCGGTACAGGCCGTCAGGAGGGCGGTGGTCAGGGCAGGAACAATGAATCGGCGCATGAGGGCACCTCCGGGAGTCAGCGGGGGGTCAGGGCAGGGCGGGAATCAGGGGGACCTTGACGCTGTCGGGCGTGAGTTCAAACAGCGGGAAGCCGGTCTGGCCGGGCAGACCCACCGCCACGCGGTAGCGGCGGTTCACGAGGTCGGCTTCCGCCTGGAGCGCCCAGCAGCAGCGGTCAATGGTGAGGCCCAGCACGGGCGTCAGGGGACCGGGGGACTGGCGCACGCCGTCCAGCCACGTGAAACTCTGGCGCAGCGTGCCGGTCAGGTACGCGCCGGGCCGCTCGTCGGCGCGGCCCAGGCCGAGGCTGACGCGCAGCGGGTCCAGCTGGAGGGTGTCGGTGGCGCGGTCGTTCGGGTACGTGCCGCTGCGCGTGCGGGTGTACAGCGCCCGGCCGGAAATCCAGAAGCGACTGCCGAACTGCGCGGCGCCGCTGAGTTCCGCGCGGACCAGTTCCGTACGCCGCTGATCCAGGCCCGGCAGGTTCACGGCGGCGGCCACCGCCAGGTTCTGCCCCGGGCGGGTCAGGTTCAGGCTGCCGGTCAGCTGCGGCGCCGTGAAGCCGCCACGGCGCAGGTCGTACGGGCCGCCGTACTTCACGGACCAGCTGTTCAGGCTGCCGCTGGTGGTGCCCACGCTGAATTCCAGCGTGCCGCTGCTGCGGGCGTTGTCGGCGCGGGTCAGGAGCAGGTTGTGCGCGGTGCGGAACTCGTACTGCCCGCGCCACAGGACGCGGTGACTGCCGCTCAGCTGCCCCGTGGCGGGGTTCAGGGTCTCGTCGCCGGTGGCGCTCAGGGCGTTCACGACGGTGTCCTGCGTGCGGGTCAGGTTGTAGCGGAAACCCACCGACGTGATGCCCGGCTCGCGCAGGGCGTGCGTGACCGACACGCTGAAGGTGTTGCTGCGCACGTCCCCGGTCACGGCGGCCGTGACGGTCAGGGGTTTCGGCCCGGTGGACAGGGCGTACCCGCCCGACGCGCTCAGGCTGAGGTTCGGGGCGGGCCACGCGCTGGACCGGGTGGCGGTGGCGGGGCGGGCGGGCGCGGTGGCCGTGGCGGGCTGCGCGGGCGTGACCGTGACCTTGGCGCTGTCCGGGTCGGCCAGGGTGGCGCTGAACGTCACGTCCTCCAGGGTGCGCTTGTCCGGGTTCACCTGCGCGCTGGCGCTGAGGCTCAGGGGTTTGCGGTTCACGCCCAGGCTGAACGTGGCGTTCCCCTGCTGGTCGCTCCTGAGGAACAGGTCACGGGTATACGACACGCCGAACGTGACGTCCCGCGCGGGCACCGTCGTGAGGTTCAGGGTGATGGGCGCGGACAGCACCCGCCCGCTCAGCGCGTCGAACGCGAAGGGGCTGGTGCCCTCGGTGCGCAGGTACTTGGCGGTCAGGCTGACCGAGTTCGACCCGGCCCAGCGCTGCGTGAGGGTTCCGGTGACGTTCAGCTGCACGGTCCTCGCCCCGGTGCCGTAGTACCGCCCGGTGAAGGTGTTGCTGAGGCTCAGGTCAGCGTCCGTCCAGGGTTTCACGGTGTACGCGAGGGCGTGCTGCTCCTCCAGGCGGCTGGTGGTGATGTTCACGCCCTGAGCCGTCGCGCTGGGCGAGCGGGGATTGCTGGCGGCCGTGTAGCTGCCCGCCGTGACCCGCACGTCCGCGCTGAGGGGCCCGTTGGTGTACGGCTTGGGATCCACCGTCACCTCCGGACGCTTGAGCGGCGGGGACAGGGCCGTGGTGGGTTTGGGTCCGAAGCGGTCCACGTACTCCAGCGCCGCGCTGAACAGCGGGTACTCCACGTTCGCGCTGAACTGCACGTTCGTCACGCCCCGCTCGGCGTCGGTGCTGCTGCGCCCGATATCGCGCTGCGTGACACTCAGGCTGTAATCCAGGTCCCGCACGGCCAGGGTCAGCGGCACGCGACCCCGCACGCGGAAATCCAGGTTCACGTCCCGCCCGGTCTGCCCCACCGGGCGCGGCTCGGCCAGCGCGTCCAGATCCACGCGGTCCACGAACGGCACCGGCGCGTACGAGCGCAGGTTCACGCCCAGCCCCACGCTGGGGTTGCGGTTCTCGTAGTAGCGCAGCCGCGTGGTGCCCAGCGTGTTGCCGCCCACGCTGAACGGCAGGTCCGCGAGCACGGTCAGGCCGTCCACGGCGTCCCGCCCGACTTCCAGGCGCGGCTGGCGGTCTTTGTCATTCAGGGGCAGCACCAGCACCGGCAGGAACAGCACGGGCACGTCCGCCAGCAGCAGCTGCGCGTTGTACGCGACCAGCCGGTCACCGGGGTACACGATCAGCCGGTCCGCGCGGAACGCGTAGTCGTTCGGGGTGCGGCCGCAGCGGGCGCAGGTCGTGAAGTACCCGCCCGTGGCGCGCAGCTGCCCCGGAATGCGGTCCACCTCCTGGCCGCGAATCTGGAGGCGGGCGTCGCTGATCAGGACGTCCTCGCCGCTGACCTGTTCCTTGCCCAGTTCCACGACGAGGTTCTCACCGCGCAGATCCTCGTTGTCCTTGGCACTGTGGTACGTGGCCGACCCGATCAGCGTCAGGGTGCGGCGCGTGCGGTTGAACTCCACACGCTTGGCGCGCACCACGTCGTCATCCACGCGCAGTTCCACGTTCTCGCCGCTGATGATCACGAGCTCCTGCCCGTCCACCTGCCGCAGCTCCAGCGTGTCCGCCGAGACGATCTTCACCGTGCGCGCCTGCGCGCCCCCCAGCGCCAGCAGGCCCAGCGCCAGCAGCGCGGCCTTCAGGCGCCCGGACCGGCGCCGGGCGGGGCGGCTCGCCCGGCCCCTCACTGGACCGACCCAGGCCGGGCGGCCAGCTGCGCCGCGGCCCACACCTGCTCCAGCGGCAGCACCGGCAGCGCCGCGACCGCCATCAGGGCGTCGCCCGCCCCAGCGCGGCCGGTCAGGGTGGCCAGCTGTGTGCCCGGGTAGTAGAAACCCAGCACGTGCAGGTGACTGTACCCGGCGTTCGCCAGGCCCAGCGCGCCGTACTGCGACAGGCCCACGCCGTGCCCGCTGCCGCTGCCCGACAGCACCAGCGGATTCAGGCCCGCCAGGGTCACGCGCGTGGCCGGCGCGCCCAGCGCCCGCACGAAGCCCCCCGCACTGGCGCCCGTCAGCTTCCCGCTGCCCGTGGCGCCCACGAACGTGATCTCCAACGGACGGCCCGACTCACTGACGCGCGTGACCGTCACGCTTTTCAGGGCGCCCACGCGCACCCCGGCGTTCCCGGCGGCCTCCTGCACGCGGCCCAGCGGCACCTCCAGCTGCCAGCGGGCGCGCGGCCCCCCGGCAGAGAACGGATCGGCCTTCGCGGTCAGGTAGGGCAGGTCCTTGCCCCACACCTCGGCGCTGGACGCCGTGAAGCCCCCGTTGTCACTGCTGAAGAACGTGCTGGCGGCCTTCCCGCCGAACGCCACGACCTGCGCGCGCGTCGCCGCGACCGCCGCGTCCGACTGCGGTTTCTCGGCCGCCACCCCGCCGTACACCTGACAGGCGTCCGTGGCGCACGTGTCAAAGGGCGTGGCCGGGTTGATGCGGGCCGTCACGTACGTCCGCGCGATCACCGCCTGCGCCTGCACCGCCGCGGCGGGCCACGACGCGGGCATCTCGGCCGGCACCACGCCCCGCAGGTAGTCCTCCAGGTCCACCACGTTGATGCCCTGCACCGCGCCGCCCTCGGCCCGCAGCTGCACCCCACCCCGGTAGGTCTTCCCGGCGATGTCCACGACGCTGCCCGCGCTGGGCGGCAGATACAGGGTGGCGCTGCCGGTCGTCTGGCCGTTCAGGGTCAGCTGCGCGCCCGTCACGCCCACCGTCCACGCCTGCGCGGGCAGGGGCGCCGCCGCGGGGGCGCCCGGCACGCTCAGCCCACCGGGGGCCGGGGCGGGCGCCGCGACCCGCACGGTCAGTTGCGGCGCCGACGCCACCAGCACGCGCACGTTCAGCGCCGACGCGCCAGACCCCAGCAGCAGCCCGCCGCACACCGCAGCGCCAACACGCAGAAATGAACGCATGATCAAGATCGAGTATACGCACCCCCACGCCCGGCCGCCTGACAGGCGCGTGAGAACAGCCCATCATGCCCGCATGACCTCCGCCCGCCCCCCTGGCCGCGTGTGGGCCCACGTCGGCCAGCCCTTCACGCCCGGCACGTCACCCGAGCCGCTGCACGACGTGCTGATCGTCGGCGCGGGCCGCATGGGCAGCGCCCTGGCCCTGGCCCTCACGGAACACGCCCCGCACCTGCGCACCCTGCTGATCGAGGAGGGCGGCCTCCCGAACGAGGACGGCGCGACCATCCTCGCGCCGGGCATCTGGACGCTGGCGCACCTGCCCGACACGCAGCGCGAGGCCGCACGCTGGACTCTGGAACGGCTGCGGACGCTGCTGGGCGATGACATCCAGGCCAGGGCGTACCTGACCCTGCACGGTCAGCCCGCCCCCGGGCGCCAGCCCACGCGTGACCTGCTGGCCGCGCAGCCCGCCAGCCTCGCCCTGCTCGACCCGGACCTGCTTTCCTACGCCACCGCGTACGAGGCGCACACGTACCGGCCCGGCACCCTGGCCCAGACCGCCGCGCAGGCGGCCATCCGCCGCGGCACGGACCTGCTGCTGAACACCCGCGCCACCCCCCACCCCGGCGGGCACGTCACGCTGGAGCGCCTGACCGTCACGAACACCCACCAGATCGTCACGCACGAAACCCACAACCTCCGCGCGCCCCTGGTGGTCCTCGCCACCGGCGCGCACGCCCCCGCGCAGGCCGAACACCACCTGGGCGTGCACACCCGCCACGCCCGCGCGTACCGGCAGACCCCGCACCTCGCCACGCCCAGCACCGAAGGCGCACCCATCCTGCACGTCCACGGCCTGACGCTGCGGCCTCAGCACGGCGCGTACACCCTGATCCCGCCCATTCACCACCGCGACCCCCACGGGTACGTCCCCCAGGGCGGACAGCTGACCGGCGTGCCCACCGGCCTGCGCCGCGAGACCCTGGAAGACCTCGTGGGCCTCATGGACGCCCTCCCCGCCCTGGCCACGCCTGACCTGCACCTGGGCCGCAGCCTCGCCGACATCCCCGGCGCGTGGCTCGCCCTCCCCGGCGGCCGCCCCGACGCCGCCCCCACCCACGAACGCCTCGACGACCACGCCCACCTGCTCCTCGGCGGGCCCCACGCCGACACCCTCGGTTTGTGGACCGCGGACCAGCTGGCCCAGAAGATTGCGCGGGAAACGGAGCGTGGTCAGTAGAGGGGAGGACCGGAGACTGCGGCAAAGCGGGGACAGCACGCCCCTCTATCAGCTTCACTGACCGCTCCCTTCAGAGTGCAGCTTGGCTCTTCGCTGATGTCAGGACTGAAACAGTAGATCAGCGGTCCGAAGCGTCCTGCCACAGCAGATGACCGCCGATTGCCACCGGCCGTCGTGCGCGCAGCGCGCGGGCCTTGCGGGGGGCGGAGGATGGCGTCGAAGCCGGACATCCCACCGCCCAACACAAACACGCCGCAGGAGTAGAAACTCTTGCCCAGTGCCAACGACGGCTCCCCCTGCCCCGCTGGGGTAGGGGGCTGGGGGGCGGGGCCGCCCCAGCAGCTCCCTTGTCTACCCCTTCCCCACCGCGCGACGACCCCCACGCCTAAGCTGTCGGTCATGAGCGCGGCGCGAATTATTCGCTGGTCAGGGGTGAACGCCTGACGGCCTGCGCGCTGCCATTCGTCCCCCGCCGTCCGGTGGGGGTTTTTTATTCGCTGACGTTCAGGAAGGGGTGATCGGGTGTGACGCAGGTTCGGGAATTCAAGCCGGGTGAGCTGGACGCGATGGATGTGCTGCGGTTGGCGTTGACGAGCAAGGTGTATGGGGCGGCGGTGGAGACGCCGGTGAGTGAGACGCCGCGTCTGAGTGCGCGGGTGGGGAACCGGGTGCTGCTCAAGCGGGAGGATCAGCAGCCGATCTTTTCGTTCAAGTTGCGTGGGGCGTACAACAAGATGGCGCAGCTGACCGCGGAGGAGCGGGCGCGGGGGGTGATCTGCGCGTCGGCGGGGAATCACGCGCAGGGGGTGGCGTTCGCGGCGGAGCGGTTGGGTGTGCGGGCGGTGATTGTGATGCCGGCGACGACGCCGGAGATCAAGGTGGGGGCGTGCCGGGCACGGGGGGCGGAGGTGGTGCTGTTCGGGGACAGCTTCAGTGACGCGGAGGCTCATGCGTTCGCGTTGCAGCGCGAGCTGGGCCTGACGTTTGTGCATCCGTACGATGATCCGCTGGTGCTGGCTGGGCAGGGGACGGTGGCGCTGGAGGTGCTGCGGCAGGTGGAGACCCCGGGTCCGCTGACGGTGTTCGTGCCGGTGGGGGGCGGGGGCCTGATCGCGGGCGTGGCGGGGGTCCTGAAGGCGCTGCGGCCGGACATCCGGGTGGTGGGGGTGGAGCCGGAGGACAGTGACGCGATGTTCCAGTCGGTGCAGGCCGGGGAGCGGGTGCGGCTGGAGTCGGTGGGCATCTTCGTGGATGGCGTGGCGGTGAAGCAGGTGGGGGCGTTCACGTTCGACCTGACGCGCCGGTACGTGGATGACTGGGTGCGGGTGAATACGGATGAGGTGTGCGCGGCGATCAAGGATGTGTTCGACGACACGCGCGCGGTGATGGAGCCGGCGGGGGCGCTGGCGGTGGCGGGCCTGAAGCGGTTCGTGCAGGAGCGGGGCGTGCAGGGCGAGACGCTGGTGGCCCTGACGTGCGGCGCGAACGTGAACTTTGACCGGCTCAGGCACGTGGCGGAGCGGGCGGAGATCGGGGAGCGGCGCGAGGCGATCTTCGCGGTGACGATCCCGGAGCGGCCCGGGGCGTTCCGGGAGTTCATCGAGGTGGTGGGGGCGCGAGCGATCACGGAGTTCAACTACCGCTTCGCGCCGCGCGCGCAGGCGCAGATTTTCGTGGGAGTGCAGCTGGCGGCCCCCGGGCAGCGGGCCGAGCTGCGCGACGAGCTGATGTCGCGGGGGTACGCGGTGCTGGACCTGACGGACGACGAGCTGGCGAAGGTGCATGTGCGGCACATGGTGGGGGGGCGCGCGCCGGAGGCGACGGACGAGCGGGTGTACTCGTTCACGTTCCCGGAGCGGCCGGGGGCGCTGCTGGAGTTCCTGACGCACCTGCATGGCCGGTGGAACATCAGCCTGTTCCATTACCGCAATCATGGGTCGGCGCACGGCCGGGTGCTGGCGGGGGTGCAGGTGCCGCCCGCGGACGCGCCGGAGTTCGCGGCGTTCCTGGCGGGGGTGGGGTACCCGGCGGTGGAGGTGACGGCGAATCCGGCGTACCGGTTGTTCCTGACCTGACCGGGCGTCTCGTCTCATGAAGGGGGGGTGGGGGGACCCTCACCCCAGCGTGGGGGCGGGTGTGTCGTGATGAGGCATGACGAAAGCCAACGGTTCGGGGAATGTCGTGGTGTGTCTGAGCGGGGCGTGGCGTGGGGAGGCCACGGATCCGCAGCGGTCCTTTCATGGTGACGTTGTCGTGTCCACACTGGAAGCGCTCCCAGTCGGGGCAGCGGTGGAGGTCACGTACCGCGACAGCGGGCGCCGCGTCACCGGCCCCGGTGAGCACGGCACGTACACGCTACGCTCTGGCGACCACACCTGGACCCTGTCGCGGTTCACGCAGCATGCCAGTCACGCCGGAGAGTCCCGCGATGACCGCACGCCCGCCACCGAGTGGGAAGCGGAACTCGTCCATCACTGACGGCCCTCCCGCAGGCGGGGACCGGCTGATCGGGGTGGGCCAGCCGGACCTCGTGCCGCTGGGCTGGACGGGGCAGGGTGAAGGGGGCCTGAATTCCGCTCCCATCCCGCTCCGGGCGCGGGGTGGCACGGTGAGGCATGACGGAAGCCATGATCCAGGAGTGCATCGACGCGTGTCTGGCCTGCGTGCAGGCCTGTGAGACCTGCGCGACGGCGTGCCTGTCCGAGCCGGACATCGACATGATGCGTGGTTGCATCCGCCTGGACCGGGACTGCGCGGACGTGTGCGCCCTGACGGCGCGCCTGCTGATGCGGGGCAGTGACCTGCACGCGCAGGCCTGCGCCCTGTGTGCCGCGGCGTGTGAAGCCTGCGCCGCCGAGTGCGGGCAGCACCACCATGACCACTGCCAGCGCTGCGCCGAAGCCTGCCGCCGCTGCGCGCAGGTGTGCCGGGAGATGGCCGCCTGAAGTCAGCCCGTCAGATCAGTCGGTATTCCAGGGCTTTCAGGACGGCGCGCGTGCGGTCCCGGACGCCCAGTTTGGACAGGATGTTCGACACGTAACTCTTGATGGTGCCCTCGGTGGTGGTGATCAGCCCGGCGATCTCGCGGTTGCTGTACCCGCCGGCCATGAGACGCAGCACCTCCTGCTCGCGGCAGGTGAGGCTGATGGCCTCCTCGGGCGGGGCGGATTCAGGGCTCAGGACGCGGGAGGGCGTGACCGGCTGAAGCCAGCGGCCACCCCCGGCCACGGTCCGCACCGCCTGAAGCAGCACGTCCAGCGAGACGTCCTTGAGCAGGTAGCCGCGCGCGCCCGCCTGAGCGCCCTGGATGAGCAGGTCGTCGTCATCAAAGGTCGTGAGGATCAGCGTGGGCGGCAGGGCGTTCAGCGCATTCAGGCCCCGCAGGACGCCCAGACCGTCCAGGTGCGGCATGCGGTAGTCGAGCAGCATGACGTCCGGCCGGTGCTCCGGCACCAGCCGCAGGGCCTGGAGGCCGTCTTCTGCCTCCGCGACCACGAGCAGGTCCGCGCACAGGCCCAGCATGCTGCGCAGCCCCTGACGGACCAGGGTCTGGTCCTCGACGAGCATCACGCGAATCACGCGCTCCTCCGCAGGGGCAGCGTGGCGTGCAGCGTGACGCCCCGCTCGGCGCTGGCCTGCACGTGCAGGGTGCCGCCCGCTCCCTCAAGGCGTTCACGCATGCCGCTCAGGCCGCAACCGAAGCGCAGCGGGCCGCCGGGGCGGCGGGGGCCGTCGTCGTGGGCGTGCAGGTGCAGGCGGCCATCCTCGGCGCGGAAGGTCAGCCACACCTGCCGGGCCTGGGCGTGCCGCGCGGCGTTCGTCAGGATCTCCTGCACGCTGCGCAGCAGGACCTGCGCGCCGATGGGGCAGGGCAGGCGCAGGTCTGGGGGCCAGTCCAGGTGCACGTGCAGGGGCGTCGCGGCGCTCAGGGCGCGCAGTTCGGCGGGCAGGTCGCACTGCGCGGTGTCACGCAGGCCACGCACGGTGTCCCGCACGTCGCTCAGCAGGTCCCGCGTGACGCGCCGGGCGGTCTGCACGTGCGGTCCGGCGGGCGCGTCCTGGGGCAGCAGGTGCTCGGCCACCTGGAGGTGCATGCCCAGCGCGGTCAGGTGGTGGCCCATCAGGTCGTGCAGGTCCCGGGAGATCTGGAGCCGCTCGGCCTGGCGGCTGGCGTCGGCCAGCAGGGCGCGGGTGGCGCGCAGTTCGTCCACCACGGCCGCCAGGGCCTGCCGGGCGCGGATCTCGCGCATGGCGGTGCGGACGGTCATGGCGGCCAGCCCCTGGAAGCACACGTACCCGGTCGTGAACGCCCAGGCGTCCTGGTTGTGCCAGTGGCTGAGCAGCACCCACAGCAGCGCGCCGCTCTGCGCGGCCACCCACAGCAGCGTGGGGCGCAGCGGCAGGATCAGCGCGACCTGCGCGGCGATGGTGATCAGCAGTCCGGCCTGCACGCTGCTGCCGTTCAGCAGGGCGTTGCCGGTCAGGGTCAGCAGCGCCTGCGTGAGCAGCAGGGCCAGCGTGCGGGGGCGGCGGGTCAGGCCGCGCAGGGTCAGCAGCAGCACCGCCAGGAACGTGAGGTTCACCGCGCCCCACCACTGCACGTCCGGGAGGGGCAGGTGGTCGCGGCCCGGCTCGACCAGCAGGGAATGCAGGGACAGCACGGCCCAGGTGATCAGGCTGGTGGCGTGCAGGGTGCGCTGCACCTCGCCGCGCGGGTCAGGCCACGCGGATTCAGTGGGGGCGGCCGCAGGTGAGACGGGCTGGGGTGGGCGCAGCGGGGAGTACACGGTCATGTCGGTGCCTCGGGGGGACGCGCAGGACGAAGGAAAGGAACCCGTGTGAGCAGTGCCGTGAGCTGGGGTGGGGTCAGTGTACGGGGCGGGCCCCCACCGGCTGGTGAGGGCCCGCCCTGCCGGCGCGCTCCCGCGGTCACGGGATGAATCAGGTGCCGGGGCCGCCGGCGCCCGGACGGTGGACCGCTGGGCCGCGGGTCGGTCTCCCCCGCCTCTGCGCTGGTCCTACTCGCAGCCGCCGCGCCACCAGCGGACGTCGCCAGTGTCCAGGGCGAAGCGTTGCAGGCGGTCCCCGAAGGCCAGCGTGGCGTGGCCCATCTGGTCGTCGCCGTCCGCGACGGTGTAGGACACGCTGCCGTTGACCCCCTTGACGTCCGCGCCGAAGGTCAGGGTGATGCTGCTGCCGCCGTCGCGTTCGTACCAGAGGTACATCATCCAGTTGCCCATGGTGGCGCTGGTCCAGCGGATCAGGTCGCGGTTGGGCGTGTACCACTTGTTCTCGTCGTTCACGTCCGTCAGGGACCCCAGGTACAGACCGTCATGTGAGTTCGAGCCGAGCTGCACGTAGATTTCTGGGTCGCCACGCGACCAGGGTTCGTGGTCGTCGCGGACGTACAGGGAGATCAGGCGCTCCCAGCTGTCGCAGGCCTGCGCGCCGATACCCGCGCCGGGTTCACTCAGGGTCGCGGCGCCGGCCTGGGTGGCGGCGGGGATCATGACGTTCCCCTGGTCGTCCACGCGTTCGGCCACGCCGACCACCACGACCGGCTGGCTGGGTGGGGTGCGGCCGTCCAGGACGTGACGGCGGCCCTGCGCGTCGAAGGCCACGACGGGCGCGAACTCGTCACCGCCCTGCGCGGCCACGGCCACCAGCGGGGTGTACGTGTCGGGGTTCCACTGCGGGCCGCGCACGGCGACTTGCAGGTGCGGCACCGCGCGGGTCACGTCGTTCAGGGCGCTGACGCTCAGGCCGCCGCGGGTCAGGAGGCCCTGCACGGTGCTCTGCCCGGCCGGGCGGACGGCCAGCGTGCTGAACAGGGTTTCCTGATCCCCGTCGAAGCGCAACGCCACCTGTTCCTGCACGGCGCGGCGCAGGTCCGGGTTGGGCAGTTGCCGGGCGAGGTCCTGCGCGAAGCGTTCCAGCGCGGCGTTCGTCTGCGTGTCGGCGGCGCCCGGCGCGGCGGGCTGGGCGGCCTCGGGGGTGGGCTGGGCGCCGGGCGTCTGACCGCAGGAGGCCAGGGCGAGGGTGAGGCCGAGCAGGGCGGGGGCGAGCGCGCGGGTCAGGTGCGGCATGGGTGACTCCTGGGTGGGGGTGCAGGGGGTGGACGGCCGGAACGACTGCCGCTCAGGGCGCCGTTCCGGCTGCGCGATAGGGTCAGCTGTTGCGGATCCAGGCGGCCCAGCCGCCGATGTCCACGGCGTGGTAGTACGCGTTCGCGGCGGCGTAGCAGGCGGGGCGGGCGTACCAGCTCTTGGCGGCGCAGATGGTTTCCATGTTGTTCAGGAAGGCCAGGTCGGTGCGGGCCTTGTTGTAGGGCCAGTAGGGTTTGGAGATCAGCCAGGGCAGGTTGCCGTACCCGAAGTCGTGCACGTCGCAGGCGGGGCGGAAGTCGTCGCGGTAGCCCAGGCCGAAGCCGTCGGGGGCGCTGCAGCCGTCGCTGCCCCAGCGCAGGCCGCTGTAGTTGGGGCTGGCCTTCTCGGCGCGGTAGTGGCTGACGCTGCCCCACGCGACGGACTGTGCGTACCCGGCGCGGCCGGTCGCCTGGCTCTGCAGGGGCGCGCCGCCGACCTTCTCGGCGGCCAGGGCCTCGACGTTCAGGGGCGCGCTGGTGTCGCCGTAGGCGCGCTGGAGGCTCTGGAGGAGCAGGGGGTCGCTGGCGTACTCGCGCAGGATGGCCTGGCTGTCCTCATCCTGAAGTTCGGGTCGGGCGGCGTACGCGGCGATCTGGGCCTGGGTGCTGCCGGAGGGTGCCGGGGCCTGAGCGTCCGGCGCCTGGGCGGCCGGGGTCTGGGCGGCCGGGGTCTGGGCAGCGGGGGCCGGTGTGGTCTGTCCGCAGGCGGCGAGGGCGAGGGGCGCGAGGATCAGCAGGCTGAGGACGGTGCGGTTCATGATGGACCTCCTGAAAGAGTGAGCCCCCGGTCTGGGGCGCGGGCGGGACGCTGGTGGGCTGCGGTGGTGCTGAACTGAGCGTACGGTCAGGCGCGCCGGGCGCCCACTGCCGGAAGACAGTGCCGCGCGTGAAGAAGCGTTCAGGCTGCGCTCATGTGCGGTGAGCGGGTCTGTTTCGCCGTGAGGGTCAGGGCCAGATTCTGGGTTCCGTGCCGGTCAGCGAGTGGCGGTCAGTGAAGGTGCAGGGGTGGACGCGAGTTTCGCTTTGGCCTATACTTCGGTGAGGTTGTTATGCCCATAGCAGAAATCATCAGTGTAGGTACCGAGTTGCTGTTCGGCGAGATCGTCGACAGCAACGCCGCGTTCCTCGCCCGTGAACTGGGCGCGCGCGGCGTGACCCTGCACCGCAAAACCGTCGTCGGGGACAACCTGGATCGCCTGCGGGCCGCCATCGAACTGGCGCTGGGCCGCGCCGACCTGCTGCTGCTGGGCGGCGGCCTGGGTCCCACCGACGACGACCTGACCCGCGAGGCCATCGCCGCCGCCCTGAACGAAACGCCGCAGGAGGACGAGGCGCAGCTGACCCACCTGCGCGGCCTGTTCGAGGCGCGCGGCCGGGCCATGCCCGACACGAACCGCAAGCAGGCCTGGCTGATCCCGTCCGCCGAGGCGCTGGCCAACCCGGTCGGGACCGCGCCCGGCTGGTTTGTCCGCACCACATGGAATGGGCAGCCGAAGCTGATCGCGGCGCTGCCGGGGCCGCCCCGCGAGATGCGGCGCATGTGGGCCGAGCAGGTGCTGCCGCGCCTGCCGCTGCCCAGCGCCGCGCTGGAGCACGTCACCCTCCACACGCACGGCATCGGCGAGAGCCTAATCGCCGAGCGGCTGGGTCACCTGACCCGGCAGGCGAACCCCAGCGTCGCCACGTACGCCCGCCTGACCGGCGTGGACGTCCGCGTGGCGGCCAGCGCCCCCACCCCCGACGAGGCCCGCGCGCAGCTGACGCCCGTGCTGAGCGAAGTCCGGGACCTGTTGCGCGAGTGGACCTGGGGCGCGAACGACCAGACTCTGGCGGGCACCGTGCAGGCCGCGCTGGCCGGGCGCACGCTGGGCGTCATCGAGGCGGGCAGCGCGGGTGTGCTGTGCACCCTGCTGGCCGAGCAGCCGGGCTTCCTGGACGCGGCGGTCACGCAGGATCACCGCCGCCTGATCACGCTGGGCCTGACCCCCGTGACCTTGCAGGAAGGCGGGCTGGTCAGCGAGGCGGGCGCCCGCGAGCTGGCCGCCGGGGCGCGCGAGCACCTGGGGGCCGACCTGGGCCTCGCGGTGGTCGTGAGCACGCAGGGCGAGCAGGCCGGGCGCGCGCACGTCGCCCTGAGTGACGGCGCGCGGGTGGCCGTGGCGGGCGTGAACTGGCCGGGCGATCCGGCGCAGCTGCGCGAACGGGCCGCAGTGGCAGCGCTGGCCCTCGCGGCCCGCACCCTGCCAGGATGGACCCCATGACCGACCCCCGCCCGAAACGCCCTGCCCGTCCCACCAGCAAGCCCGCAAATAAAACCGGACCCAAATCTGGAGGCAGACCCGGTCCGAAAGCCGCCGGGAAGGGACGCGGCGCGCCGGACACCCACACGCCCACCACCCAGCGCCTCTTCTTCGCACTGGCCGTCCCGGCCGACGTCACGCCCGCGCTCGTCGCGGCGCAGAGCAAGCTACGGGGCAACTGGCGCTCGGTAACCGCAGACCAGATGCACGTCACGCTGGCGTACCTCCCGGCCGTCCCGCACGACCGGGTGGACGACCTGAAGAAGCTCGGCACGCGCCTCTTCACGGACGCCGCGCCGCTGGACCTGAAGCTGCGCGGCACCGGGTACTTCCCCAACGAGGGCAGCCCCCGCGTGTGGTTCGTGAAGGTCGAAGCCGAGGGCCTGAACGAACTGGCCGCCGCGCTGCGCGAGGGCATCCAGGCGCTCGGCCTAAGCACCGAAGACCTGCCCTTCAAGGCGCACGTCACGCTGGCCCGCAAGAAGGGCCCGGCGCCGCGCGTGCCTCCCCTCCTCTTCCCCCACCACTGGACGGCCGGCAGCGCCGGGCTGCACCGCAGCATCCTGCGCAAGACCGGTCCCATTCATGAAACCGTCAGCACCTTCCGCCTGCGCGGCACCCCCGCCACCCCCGCCCCCGCGACCGAACCGGCCCCGGACGAGGCTCTTCAGGAGACGCCATGAGCAAAGAAAAAGACATCGCCGCCACCCCCACCGACGCCAAGGAACGCGCCAAGGCCATCGAGACGGCCATGAGCCAGATCGAGAAGGCGTTCGGCAAGGGCAGCATCATGAAGCTCGGCGCCGAGAGCAAACTCGACGTGCAGGCCGTCAGCACCGGCAGCCTGTCACTGGACCTCGCGCTGGGCGTGGGCGGCGTGCCCAAGGGCCGCATCACCGAGATCTACGGCCCGGAATCCGGCGGCAAGACCACCCTGGCGCTGAGCATCGTCGCACAGTCCCAGAAGGCCGGCGGCACCTGCGCGTTCATTGACGCCGAGCACGCCCTGGACCCCGTGTACGCCCGCAGCCTGGGCGTGAACACCGACGAACTGCTCGTCTCGCAGCCCGACAACGGCGAGCAGGCGCTGGAGATCATGGAACTCCTCGTCCGCAGCGGCGCCGTGGACGTCGTCGTCGTGGACTCCGTGGCTGCTCTGACGCCCCGCGCGGAAATCGAGGGCGAGATGGGCGACAGCCTCCCCGGCCTCCAGGCCCGCCTGATGAGCCAGGCGCTGCGCAAACTCACCGCGATCCTCAGCAAGACCGGCACCGCCGCCATCTTCATCAACCAGGTGCGCGAGAAGATCGGTGTGATGTACGGCAACCCCGAAACCACCACCGGCGGCCGCGCCCTGAAGTTCTACTCCAGCGTGCGCCTGGACGTCCGCAAGATCGGCCAGCCCGTCAAGATGGGCAACGACGCCATCGGCAACACCGTGAAGGTCAAGACCGTGAAGAACAAGGTCGCGCCGCCCTTCAAGGAAGTCGAACTGACCCTGATGTACGGCAAGGGCTTCGACCAGCTCAGTGACCTCGTGACGCTCGCCAGCGACATGGACATCATCAAGAAGGCCGGCAGCTTCTACTCCTATGGAGACGAGCGCATCGGCCAGGGCAAGGAAAAGGCCATCGCGTACATCGCCGAGCGGCCCGAAATGGAAGCCGAGATCCGCACCCGCGTCCTCGGCGCAATCAAGGAAGGCCGCGACCCGCTCGCCGCCGTGCCCACCGTCGCCGAGTGAGGGTGATGGTTCAAGGTTGATAGATGATGGAGGGGGAGGCCTGCGGATCTCCCCTCTTCCGTCGTCAGCGGGCCTGCCAGACGGTCACGGTGTCCAGCGGGGCGAGGGTCAGGGTGCGCGTGGCCTCCTCCCCGGTGTAGTCCACGTCCTCCTGCACGACGTTCCACCCGGCGCGCAGGGGCAAGTTCACGTTCAGCCGCTCGGGCATGGCCTGCTCCGGCACGCAGCGGGCCTCGCCACTGACAGTCACGTCCGCCGCGCTGAATACCAGCCGCTGGAAACGCACGCGGCCGTCCATGTCCGGCTGCCCCTCCAGCAGGTTCGCCTCGGTGTTCAGGACCGTCGCGGGCTGCCACAGGTCCTCACCCACGATGCTGCCCACGCTGGGGAACGTGCGCCCGGCCGCGGCCACGCGCAGTTCGTCCAGCGGGAACACCTGCGCCGCCGGGTCGCCCAGCGTGATCTTCCCGCTGCGGGTCGCGCAGCCCAGCGGGTCCAGGTTCAGCCACTCCGTCAGCGGCATCAGGGCGCCCGCCAGCCGCTCCGGGGTGGGCAGCGGCAACGTCAGGTCACCCGCCGCGCCGAGCGTCCCACGCGCCGCCTGGATGCGGCGGTCGTCCCCGCCGGGGAAAGGCAGCAGCACCCCCACGGAACCCGCACCGCCCTCCCAGCCGGGCAGCGTGCCGCGCAGCACCGGCGTGTCCGCCTGCGCCCCCACCACGCCGCCCAGGAGGGCCGCCCCCACCGCCACCGTTGTCCTTCGCACGGCCCCAGCGTACGTCGCCCGGCCTACGCGGGGATGCCACTTTCGGCGGATGCCCACCCAGCCGCGCACCCGGCAGAGTGAGGGCACGCCAGCCTCACGGGTCTCCGCACGGGAGACACGCCACGCGCCACCGCGCGGCATGGTGACGGCCCCCACCCGGGTGAAGGTGGGGGCCGTGTCCGGATTGCCGGTTATTTGCGGATGATCTTCCAGGCGGTGGGCAGCAGCAGCGCAGCCAGAAGCAGCTTGATGGTGTCCCCGATGATGAAGGGGGTCAGGCCGGCGGTTAGGAGCGCGCCGCCCTTCAGGCCGGTCAGGGCGCCCAGCACGGGGAGGCCCACGGCGTAGATGAGGGCGCTGCCCGCGAGCATGGCGAGGCAGGTGCCCAGGAACTTGCGGTCCAGCGCGTAGCGTTCCACGAGGAAGCCGACGAGGGCGGCGGCCAGCGGGTAGCTGAACAGGTAGCCGACGCTGGCGCGCATTCCCGTGCCGGCGGCGTTCATCAGGCCAGCGGAGCCGCCGGAGAGGACGTGCAGTCCGGCCGCTCCGGCCGCGACGTACACGGCCAGGGCGGCCAGGGCGCGTTTCCAGCCGAGCGCGGCGCCCACGAGCAGCACGCCGAGCGTCTGGAGGGTCATCGGGACGGGCTTCAGCGGCACCTCTGCCTGGGCGAGCAGGGCGACGAAGGCGGCGCCGCCCACGACGAGCAGCACGTCGCGCAGGAGGCTGGGGGTGGGGGCGAGCTGACGGGCGAGGGTGGGGTGGGTCAGGGTCATGGTGGTGTCCTCCGGTGTGGGGGTGGGGGCGTCAGGTGAGGGTGCCGATGAGCTGCACGTCGCCCGCGCCGACGGTGAGGGGTCCGGCGGGCGTCTGCACGATCAGGCTGCCGCTGGGGTCGAGGTCGAGGGCGGTGCCATCCACGGGGCCCTGCGGGGTCTGCACGCGCACGGGCTGGCCCAGCGTGACGCTGGCCGCGCGCCACGCGTGCAGGACCTCGTCCGGTGGGGCGGCCAGCCACGTGTGCAGTTCCCGCAGCACGTCCGTCAGGAGCTGCGCGCGGGTCAAGTCCGGGCGGAACTCACGCAGGTGCGCGGCCCCCTCCGGCGCGGCGCTGACGTTCACGCCGATGCCCAGCACCGCCCGGCGCGCTTCCTCGCCGCGCAGGTCGGCTTCGAGCAGAATGCCCGCCAGTTTGCGGCGGTCCGGGGCGAGCAGGTCGTTCGGCCATTTCAGGCCGCCCACGCCCGCCGCGCGGGCCAGCGCGACGCCCCCCGCCAGGGGCAGCAGCGCCAGGTGCGGGAGACTCAGGGGGCCGCCACCAGGGCCGTGCCGCAGCAGCACGCTGAAGACCAGGGTGCCGTGCGTGGTGTCCCAGGTGCGGCCGCGCCGGCCGCGCCCGGCGGTCTGCCGTTCGGCGGTCAGCACCGCGCCGTGCGGGGCGGGGTTGGCCGCGTCGTCCGCCCAGGCGCGCAGGGCGTCCTGGGTGCTGGTCACGGTGCCGTGGTAGCGGTGCGCGGCGCCCAGGTCGCCCGTGGGGGTCACGAGCGCCGGGGCGGGCGCGTCTGGGGGCAGGGCGTACCCGGCGCGGCTGACCTGCACGGGCACCCCGTCCTCCTGAAGGCGGCGGGCCAGCGTGTTCACGGTGACGCGGTTCACGCCGAGCCGCGCGCCCAGCGCGTCCCCGGTCTGGGGCTGGGCGCTCAGGAGAGGCAGGAGGCGCTCGGGCATGGTCGTTCAGTGTTGTACGCGCCGGACTGAACGAAAGCAATGAACCGGGTGCAAAGGCGCGGCCCGCATACCCGGACGCACGGCACACGCAACTGTGTGCACCGCGTCATCGGCGCGTCAGGCGGCCTTTGATAGACTGCGCGCATGACGATGGTGCGCCAGACCAAGCAGCGGGCAGCGGTGATCGAGGTGCTGCGCGCGGCCCGGTCCCACCCGGACGCCGCCTGGATTCACGCGCAGGTCCGCGAGCAGCTGCCCAGCGTCAGCCTGGGCACCGTGTACCGCACCCTGGACGCCCTGGTCCGCGACGGCGTGGTGGTCACGCTGGAACGCGCCGGGCAGGCCACCCGCTACGACTACAAGCACGAGGGCGACGCCCACCACCACGCCGTATGCCGCAGTTGCGGCGCGATCTTCGACGTGGACGCCGGAGACGTGCCCGCCGTGCCCGCCTCGGCCCTGCCCGCCGGGTTTCAGGTCACCGACGTGCGCCTGGAATTCATGGGCGTGTGCCCCACCTGCCAGACGCAGCACTGAAGCAAGTCGTTCAGGTCCCCTCGCCTGCCGCGTGCAGGTCGAGGGGGCCATGCCGTGGGGTGCGGGACGCCTTGCCTGGGGCGGGGGCAGTACGCTGCGCGGGTGACCGTGCCGCCCACCCCGTCCCCCGCGCAGCCTGACGCTCCGGAATTCCCGGTGTACACCGCCCGCTCGTTCCTGCCCACGTTCCTGCTGGGCTGGGGGCTGGGCGCGGCACTGACCTTCGCGGTGCGTGCCCTGGGCGGCGCGCTGCTGACGAACCCCTGCGAGGGCCACACCATCCTGGCGCTGCTGGTGCCGCTGCTGCTCGGCCCGGGCGGGCTGGCATTCACCGCCCGGCACTGGCGGCAGCCCGCCCGGGCGGCGCTGGGCCTGGGCCTGGTCGTGGCGTCCCTCATGCCCGCGCTGTTCGTGGGCGCGCAGGACATCGGCGGGCTGCGCCGCACCGGCTGCGCGGGCGGGTACGTGGTGATCTCCGAGGTGGTGAACGGCCAGCGGGGCGAGAGCATCAGCTCACTGGCCCTCCCGGCAGGCACCGAGCGCACCCTGACGGCCCGCGTGGGCGGCTACACCCGCCAGACGCACCCGGGGCTGTTCACCGTGCGCGGCGCGGCCAGCACGCCCGGCGTGGTCGTCACGCCCGCCCGCACGCAGGTGCACGCCGGTGAGGACTTCCCGGTCACGGTGCGGGTGCTGCCGAACACCCCCGTGAACTCGTACACGGCGGGCGTGAACGCCGTGATCACCCAGGATGGACAGCAGATCGAGGCGAGCGGCGTGCTGGAACTGAACGTCCGCCCCCGCCAGCCCTGAGCGCGCGGCCAGGGCGCCGCCCGTCCAGCGGGGGCCTCTGCGACCTGTGGAAACCGGGTGGTACGCTCGGACGGTGAACGTGGCGGAACTCTCCAGCATTGCTTTACAGACGTTCCTGACCATGCTCGTGGTGATGGACCCCATCGGCCTAGCGCCGATCTTCATCGGGCTGGCCGGGAACCGCCCCAGCTTCGAGCGGCGGCGTATGGCCGTGCGCGCCAGCCTGGTCGCGGGCGTGATCATCCTGCTGTTCGGGCTGTTCGGGCGGGGCCTGCTGGACCACCTGGGCATCAGCCTCAGCTCGTTCCGCATCGCGGGGGGCATCCTGCTGTTCCTGATCGCGCTGGACATGGTGTTCGCCCGCCCCAGCGGCAGCAAGGAAACCGCCGAGGAGGAGCAGGAGGCGCAGGAACGGCAGGACATCAGCGTCTTCCCGCTGGCCATTCCGCTCATCGCGGGGCCCGGGACGCTGGCCAGCATCATGATTCTCGCGGGGGACGCGCACGGCTCGCCGCTGCTGCTCACGGCAGTCTTCCTCGTGACGGGCGCGGTGCTGCTGCTGTGTTACCTCGCCCTGCGCCTGTCCGGTCAGATTGCGCGCGTGATCGGCCTGACCGGCGTGCACGTGGTCACGCGCGTGCTGGGCGTGCTGCTGGGCGCCCTGGCGGTGCAGTACGTCGCGGACGGCACGCTCGAACTCCTGCGCGGCGGCCTGAAGACCGGCTCGGCGCTGCTGCGCGCCGCCGGACTCAGCTAGCGCGGCGCGCGCCCTACGCCATTCACCGCAGCGAACCCCCAGGGAAAACTAAGCGTGTCAGCGCAACAATGCTCTGACCCCCACGATTTAGAATCCGGTCATGACTTCCAGAAAGGACGTGCCGGACACCAACCGAATAGCCCGGGTCGCTGCTGACCTGAACGCGCCGCGGGTGCTGGTGCTGAACGCGTCCTACGAACCGCTGCACGTCACCAGCGCCAAGCGGGCCATCACGCTCGTGCAGTACGGCGTGGCGGAAATTCTCGAAGACAGCGAGGACGTGGTCCGCTCGCCCAGCACAGTTATGCCGGTCCCCAGCGTCATCCGCCTGCGCCGCTACGTGCGCCGCCCCCGCGTGCACCCGGTCCCGTTCAACCGCCGCAACGTGCTGCGCCGCGACACCTTCACCTGCCAGTACTGCGGCTCACCGGAGGAACTCACCATGGACCACGTGCTGCCCCGCTCGCGCGGCGGCCGGCACACCTGGGAGAACGTCGTGACCGCGTGCCGCACCTGCAACCAGCGCAAGGGCAACCGCACGCCCGAGGAGGCCGCCATGCCCCTGCGCACCCGCCCCCGCGCACCCACCTTCGGCGTGTACGCCCACGGACAGTTCGCCCACTGGCAACCTCAGTGGACCCGCTACCTGGGCGGCTGAAGCGGGCCCAGAGAGCCGGGCGGAATCTCTGGAGGCGCGTGAGTCAGCTGTGAGTGTCGGGCCCTTACACTCACCGGTGCAGCGGCGGTCAACGAGGCTGGCGCGGCCTGGAGGTTCATGATGATTCGACGCGCGTTGATGCTCGCCACTCTGCTGCTGAGTGCCACCTCGGCCCAGTCGGTTTCCCCGGAGGAACTGGCGGGACGACTCTACCGGGACGCCAGTGACGGCAACGTGCAGGCCGTGCAGGCGGATCTGCAGGGCGGCGCGCCCGTGAACTTCCAGTTGCCACAGACGCGCAGCACGGCCCTGATGACGGCCGCTCAGAATGGCCGCACGGACGTGGTGGCGTTCCTGCTCGCTCATGGGGCCAATCCGGATCTCCGGGACTGGCATGGCCAGACGGCCCTGGACTTCGCGCGCACCACCGGGAACGCCCGGCTGATCGCGCTGCTTCAAGGGGCGTCCGGTCAGGCCACGCCAGCCCCAACCGCGCCTGCCGCCCGCCCCGCCACGCTCCCGACCGCATCCCGCCCGGCGCCGGTTGGCACGACTTGGCCTGGCTTCGGCGCGTTCCGACCGTGGGACGCGGTGCAGTTCTGGACCGCGACCGGCTGGCGAGCTGGGACGATCACCGCCGTGGGCGCAGCGGGACCGCGGTCGAGTCGCGGCGCCGCCCCGACAGAGCGGCAGTACCGGATCGCGCAGGACGCCCATCCGGACTGGACGCCGGACTGGTACGACTGGGGACTGGTCGCCCACCTCAGCCGCGCTCCTTACTGGACCGCGTTCTTCCTGGGCGACTAGCGACTGGGTGAGACCATGGCGGTCAACACGTCAGTCGTGGGCAACGTGGCGACCACCGAGTTTTCATATGGGAGCGCGTCAGAGGCTCTGCGCGTCGCCGCCGACGGCACCTACCGGTGGAAATCCGCGGGGAAGGCGGTGCAGGGCCGCCGGGTACCCAGCCCCGACGGTCCGGGGATCGTACTGCAGCGCGCATTGGGCGGCGTGGACTGGACGCTGCGTAACGAATCGAACGCCACCACCGAGAATATCCGCGGGCTCCAGAGCGCGCGGCTGACTGCGGCAGGCAAGGCCAGCGTCTCGGCGAAGCGCCCCCTGCGTCCGTGAACTTCGACTCGCGGGTACACTGCGGCATGAACCGGGATCAGGCGTACGAGTTGATGGTGCAGCACACGCCCAGCGTGTCGTTGCAGCGGCACATGCTGAACGTGGAGGCCGCGATGCGCGCCTACGCCCGCCACTGGGGCGAGGACGAGGACCTGTACGCGGTGACGGGCCTGCTGCATGACTTCGATTACGAGGCGCACCCGGACGAGCACCCTAACTGGGGCGTGGCGTTCCTGCGCGAGCACACCGACACCCCCGAAACCGTGCTGGACGCGATCATGGGACACGCGGCGTACACCGGCACGCCCCGCGAGTCGCAGCTGTCGAAGACCCTGTTCGCGGTGGATGAACTGACTGGGCTGGTGCAGGCCGCTGCACTCGTCCGCCCGGACAAGGACGTGCGGCAGGTGGAGCTGAGCAGCCTGAAAAAGCGCTTCAAGAACCGCGCGTTCGCGGCGGGCGTGAACCGCGACGAGGTCGAGCAGGGCGCGCGTGAACTGGGCGTGGATCTGGACGAGCACATGACGCGGGTGCTGCGTGCCATGCAGGACATGCAGCCCGAGACGCAGCCCGCCTGACCCCCTCCTCCACCCCGCCCGCCTGGATGCACCGTCCAGGCGGGCGTTGCTCTTGCCGATCATGCCTGACGCCCGGCTGACCGCCAGCGATCATGGGCCGCTCATGGGGGGGCGCGTACGGTGGGGGCACCAGACGGGAAGGCGTCCCAGACGCCAGAAGCCCCACCCGCAGGAGGTGAGACCGACTGGCCATTCGCACCGTCCGTAGCTCCTCGGCCCACGCCCACCCACGCCCCACAGGAGACCTGATCATGACCACCCGCACCCTGCCCGCCCCCCGCCCGCAGACCACCCGGCGTTCTCTGAGCGCCCTGGCGCTCGCCACCCTCAGCCTGAGCGCCCTGATCGCCCCGCAGCGCGCGTACGCCGCTCCGGCCGACATGACCGGCACCTGAACAGCAACGTCACGACCAGCGGCGTCACCCGCGTGAACGTGACCCGCGCAGCGGGCGGGCAGATGACCGTGCAGGTCTTCGGACGCTGCCACCCCAGCGACTGCGACTGGGGCAGCGCGCAGATGATCACGTACGGCGCGACCGTCAGTGACAGCAACCACTTCACGGCGACCGCCGTGTTCGCCAAGGGCTTCGCCACGACCACGCTGGTCATGAATTTCGCCCGGGGCCGCCTGGACGTGCAGGCGCTGACGCAGTTCACGGACGGCAGCGGCCGCCAGAACTACGCCAGCCGCGACGCCTTCGCCCGCTACCGCTGAGCGTCACAGCTGACACGCCGGAAACCTTTCCCGCGCACAGTGCGTATCAGGTGGCAGGTGGGTGATGCCCCACCGTAGCCACACCTTCAGACCTCTTCAGTCCTTTCAGCGCCGCGCCTCCTGTTCCCGGAGGGGCGGCGCGCGACTGTGCCGACTGTGGCGTGTCCGCGCTGGCCGACTGCTCCGGGCGTGCGCCGCGTTACCCTGGGCGGCATGACCTCGCCGATCACGCGTATGCAGCAGGCCCTCGCCGCGACCAGCCTGGACGGCTGGCTGGTGTACGACTTTCAGGGCCTCAACCCGCACGCCCGCACCGTCCTGAACCTCCCGAAAGAGGCGTTCCTGACGCGGCGGTTTTTCGTGTGGGTGCCGCGCAGCGGTCAGGCGGTGGTGCTGCACAACCACATCGAGGGCGGCACGTGGGGCGAGATCACCCGCACCTGGGACGCCGAGCGGCGTGCGTTCGGGTCTCACGCGGAACTGGACGCCGCGCTGCGCGGCGTGGTCGCCGGGCGCACCCTGGCCATGGAGTACAGCCCCAGTGGCGCGGTGCCGTACGTGAGCCGCGTGGATGCCGGGACGGTCGAGCGGGTCCGGGCTGCCGGGGCCGCCGCGATTGAGACCAGCGCCGATCTGCTCCAGTCGTTCCTGGCCTGGAGCGCCGACGATCTGGCCGCGCATGAGCGGGCCGTGGCGGTTCTGATGCAGGCGAAGGATGATGCGTTCCGCCTGATTCACGAGCGCCTGCAGGCCGCTCAGCCGGTGACGGAACTGGACGCGCAGGCGGTGATCATGCGGCAGATCGAGGCGGCGGGCATGCAGGCCGGGCACGCCGTGAACGTGAGTTTCGGCGTGAACGCCGCCGACAGCCACTACGAACCTAGTCCGGAACGCCACGCCACGCTGAAGCCCGGCGAGTGCGTCCTGATTGACCTGTGGGCGCAGGAGCCGGGCCGACCGTTTGCGGACGTCACCTGGGTCGGGTACGCGGGTCAGCCCACGCCCGCGTACCAGAGCGCCTGGGCAGCCGTCGTGGCGGCCCGGGACGCGGCGCTGCGCACCATTGTGGACGGGTACGCCCAGGCCGGGTGGGGCGAGGTGCAGGGCTGGATGGCCGACCGCGCCGCGCGCGACGCCATGGGCTCCGAGTGGGAGCCGTATTTCCTGCACCGCACCGGGCACGACTTGGGCGTGAGCATTCACGGGGCGGGCGCGAACCTCGACGATTACGAGACGCGCGACACCCGCACCCTCACGCCCGGCTTGGCCGTGACCATCGAACCCGGCACGTACCCCGCTGCGCAGGGCTTCGGGATTCGCAGCGAGATCGACGTGTACCTCGACCCGCAGACCGGCCCGCGCGTCACGCCGGACACGCAGGCCGCGCCGTTCATCCTGGGCGGGGCAGAGGACTGGGCGCAGGTGCGGGCCCGCGCGTACGGTCAGAGCTGAGCAGGCCCGCCGGGGCGGAGAGACTGAAGACAAGGGCGGCCGCGCCGATGACGCGGCCGCCCTTGCGCGGTCCCATAGGCGGATGCGGTAAGGTCGGAGGGTCCCTCCCGTTCAGTTCGCGCAGTCTCACCGGTCCTCACTTGAAGAGGTGGCTCCTGATGATCCCGATGCCCTCCGTCCTGCCCTGCCCCCACCTCCCGCCGGGCGGCGCGGCGTGACCCGCACGCCCCTGCTGCATTCCCTGCTGGGCGCCCTGAGCCTCGCCCGTCACGCGGAACGTCAGGGCCTCGGCACCGGGGACGTGCTGGAGGAGCGTGAGCGGGCCGTGACCCGCCGCGCGGTGCTGCGCGCCTCGGCCGCAGCGGCCGGCCTGACCCTCACGGCCTGCGCCCGGCCCCTGTCTCCCGGCCCGGCGGCTCACCTGGGCGCGCTGGGCGGCGCGGAGGAGGTCGCCGTGATCGGCGGGGGCATCGCGGGGCTGGTGGCCGCGTACCGCCTCACGCAGGCGGGCGTACCCTGCCGCGTGTTCGAGGCGTCAGGCCGCGCCGGGGGCCGCATGCACACGCTGCGGGGGCAGTTCGCGCGTCCCGTGGAACTGGGCGGCGAGCTGATCGACAGCGGCCACAAGCGACTCAGGCGACTGGCGGCCGAGCTGCGCCTGAATCTGCTGGACCTGACGCAGACGGACGTGGGCCTCACGGCGCAGTGGTTTGATTTCGGCGGGCAGCGCTACAGCGAGGCGCAGGCGGTGGACGCCTTCCGGCCGCTCGCCCGTCAGATCGACCGGGACCTTGCCAGCCTGGGGGCAGAGACGATCACGTACAGGAACCCGGACACCGGGCGCCGCCTGGACGCCCTGTCCGTGCGCGCGTACCTGGAGAGCATCGGCGCGGGCGGCTGGCTGCTGAGCCTGCTGGACGTGGCGTACACCATCGAGTACGGACTGGACGCCACCGAGCAGAGCAGCCTGAACTTCCTGTACCTGGTCGGGAACCGTCCGGGGCAGTTCGAGCTGTTCGGGTACAGCGACGAGCGCTACAGCATCGAGGGTGGCAACGATCAGGTGCCCAGGCTGCTCGCGCAGCGCCTCAGGGACCGTGTGCAGTACGGCTCGCGCCTGGACGCCGTGACGCTACGGTCGGATGGGCGCTACGCCCTGACCCTGAACGAGGGCGGCACGCTGCGCCGCGTGACCGCCCCGCGCGTGGTGTTCGCGCTGCCGTTCACGACGCTGCGGAACGTGAACCTCAGCGGCGTCCCCCTCCCGGCCGTGAAGCGCCGCGCGATTCAGGACCTCGGGTACGGCACGAACGCCAAGCTGATCGCCGGGTTTACGCGCCGCCTGTGGCGCGACACGTACGGCTCGTGCGGCGAGGTGTACACCGACCGCGGCTGGCAGAACACCTGGGAGAGCAGCCGCGCGGCGAGCGCCCCGGGCGGCTGCCTCACGAACTACCTGGGGGCGCGGCGGGCCTTCAGGTGGGCCAGGGCACCCCGGAGGCCCAGACGGACTGCTGGCTGGGCAGCATGGAGGGGCTGTGGCCGGGACTGCTGGCCGCCCGGTCCGCCGAGGCGCCGGTGCGGGCCTACTGGCCGGGCAACCCGTTCGTGCTGGCGTCGTACGCATGCTACCGGGTGGGGCAGTGGACGACCATCGCGGGCGCGGAGGCCGAGGCGTCCGGGCGCCTGCACTTCTGCGGGGAGCACACCAGCCTCGACTACCAGGGGTACATGGAAGGCGGTGTGGAGAGCGCCGAGCGGGTCGTTGGCGAGGTGCTGGCGACCACGGCCCGCCACGCGGCCAGGGCCCCCCGGCTGGCCTGAACGCCGCGACCGGGGCGGCCCGGTTTGGCGCCGCGCCGCGCGCGGGCGCATGAGGCGGCCTTAAAGCTTCGCTCAGGCTTGCCGGTGCCCCCCGCGTCCGAACCGCTACCCTGAGGGCATGGCGAACCTCGGCTCCTCCACGATCATGCTTACGGGCGCGGGCGGCGCACTGGCCACCGCCATCGCGCAGGAACTCGACGATGCGGGCGCGCAGATGGTCCTCGTCGGACGCGGCGAGAGCCTGGCGCGCGCCGCTGACCGCTTCCCCGCCACCGAGGTTCTGGACCTTGACCTGCGTGACCCCTCCAGCATTGAGGCGCTGCGCCGGGTCAAGGTGGACACCCTGATCCACACGGTCGGCGCGTACGACACGCAGGACGCGCACAAGGCCACCGAAACCGACTACGACGCGATGTTCGACGCGAACATGCGCACCCTCTTCCACGCCGTGCAGGGCGTCCTGCCGCACATGCTCAAGCAGAAAGACGGCCTGATCATGGGCGTCAGCGCCGGGCAGGCCGCGAGTCTCAGCGGCCCCAAGGCCGCGCTGTACACCGCCAGCAAATCCGCCGTGGCGTCCTACGTGCTGAGCCTGCACGACGAACTGAAACACAAGGGCGTGCGCGGCATGGTCCTGTACCCCATGGGCGCCATCGACACGCCCAGCAACCGCGACGCGGGCCTCAGCTGGGACAGCATGATCGACCCGCGCGGCCTCGCCAAGAGCGTCGCCCACGCCCTCACCCGACCCGACCGCGCCCACATCACCGAGATCAAGGTCTACCCCGACACCTGAACCTTTAGGCGGGGTCGGTGTTCAGGCGGCTGTACAGGATGAGGTCGGTGGGCTGGGCGTCCCTGAAGGCGGCGTGGCGCAGGGTGCCTTCGCACTGGAAGCCCAGCTTGTCGAGCACGCGGGCGGAGGCGGCGTTCCAGGGAAAGACGGTCGCGTGGAGGCGGCGCAGGTGCAGCGGTCCGAAGCCGAAGTCCAGCGTGAGCCGCGCGGCTTCCGTGGCGTACCCGCGGCCGTGGTGGGGCACGCCGATCCAGTAGCCGAGTTCGGCGCGCGGCTGGTCCGGGTCGGGGCTGAGGGTGACGCTGCCCAGCAGCTGGCCGCCTTGGCGGTCCGTGACGGCCCAGGAGAAGCTGCGGCCCTGCCGGGCGGCGTCTGGTCGGGAGTGGATCCAGGTGAGGGCCAGCCCCGGCGGGTAGGGGCTGGGAATGGACCGCATGCCCGCCGCGATCTGGGGGTGGCTCAGCAGGGTGGTGAGGGCGGGGGCGTCCGCGTCCGTGAAGGGCCTCAGGTGCAGGCGGGCCGTGCGGATCTCGGGCGGGGAGGGAGTCATGGCGCACTGTACGCCCGCCCCGCCCCTGCCGTTAGGCGTCGGCCAGGGCGGCCATGAGCGCGGCGGCGTAGCGGACGCCGTTCTCGAAGTCGCGCCGCAGGATGTTCTCGTTGGGGGCGTGGACGCGGCCGCCGACGTTGCCGATGCCCAGTGCAACGACGGGCGCGCCGACGTGCTGCATGAAGGGGTGCATGGGGCCGCTGCCGCCGCTGCTGGGGTTGAGGATGGGTTCCTGGCCGTGGACGTCGCGGGCGACCTGTACGGCGGTTTTCACGAAGGGGTGGTTCAGATCACTGCGGGCGGGGTGCTGGTGGCTCTCCAGCTCGATGATCTCGATGTCGCTGAAGCCCTGCGTGTCGAGGTGGGCGCGCAGGAGTTCCACGATGCGCTCCGGGCGCTGGTCGGGCACGAGGCGGAAGTCGAGTTTCACCATGCCTGAAGCGGGGAGGACGGTCTTGCTGCCCTGGCCCTCGTACCCGCCGTGGAAACCGTTGACGTTCACGACGGGTTTGAGGTTCAGGCGGGTGTGGTACTCGCTGCTGTCCCCCAGGGTGCGGGTCACGTCGTAGGTGCCCCGCAGCGCCTCGCCAGTGCCGGGGAGGGCGGCGATGGCGTCCAGATCGGCCTGGCTGGGGGGGCGGACGTCGTCGTGGAAGCCGGGGATCAGGACGGTGCCGTCGGGGCCGCGTAAGGAGGCGACGGCGGCGGCCAGGCGCCAGAGGGGGTTGTCCACGACGGCGCCGTTGCTGCTGTGCAGGTCGCTGGCGGCGACGCGGCAGCGCAGTTCCACGCAGACGATGCCTTTCAGGCCCGCGTACAGCACGGGGCGGCCCTCGGGGGTGACGCTGCCGAATTCCCACCAGACGCCGTCGGCTTTCAGTTCGGCGGCGTGTGCCTCAATGAAGGCTTCGAGGCTGGGGCTGCCGACCTCCTCTTCTCCCTCGATGAGCCACTTGACCTTCAGGGGCAGCGTGCCGCCGCGCTGCTCCTTGAGGGCGCGCAGGCCGGCGAGGCGGGAGACGAGTTCGCCCTTGTCGTCGCTGGCGCCGCGGCCGTAGAGGCGGCCGTCCCGTTCGGTGAGGGTGAAGGGTGGGGTGTCCCACAGGTCTGCGGGGTCCTCGGGCTGCACGTCGTAGTGGTTGTAGATCAGCAGCGTGAAGGGGCCTTCTCCGGCCTCGGCGAGCAGGATGGGGGCGACCTGTCCGGGGTACTGGCGGACGGTGAAGCCCTCGGCCTCCAGCAGGGTCTGGACGGCGTGGGCGGCGTCGGGGAGGTGGCGGCCCTGCGCGGAGACGCTGGGAATGGCGACGAGGTCGGCGAGGTCGCTAAGGCCGCGTTCGATGTGGGCGCGGAGGTCGGGTTGTGTGGTCACAGGGGCAGCCTACGGGAATCCGGGGCGGCGTGCCTGCGCCATCTGGCGGGGGTGGAGGGCACCGGATTTGACAACGTTTTCAGAAGCAGGTACGCTCTGGGCACAGCCCACAGTTCAGCCGGTTCGCCCCGCACCCGAGCGGTTCAGGCGGCCCGCACCGTATCCTGCCCGGAGGAGTCCTCACGTCATGACCCGGAACGTCACCATCAGAGACATTGCGCGCGAGGCCGGCGTGTCGATCAGCACGGTCTCCCGCGCCCTGAACGGACAGGTGCCCGTCGCGCCGGACAAGCGCCAGCGCGTGCTGGACGCCACGCATCGCCTGGGCTACGAACCGAACGCCGCCGCGCAGGGCCTCGTGCGCGGCCGCACCATGACCGTGGGCGTCCTGACGCAGGACATCGCCAGTCCGTTCTACAGCGAGGTCTCCCGCGGGATTGACGTGGGGCTGGCGGGCAGCGGGTACCAGCCGATCTTCGTGAACGGCCACTGGGAGATCCAGGACGAGGCGGCCGCGATCACCGCGCTGACGCGACGGCAGGTGGACGCCGTGATCGTGCTGGGGGGCCGCCTGGACGCTCGGCAGCTGCGGGACCTGCACGCCCGGGTGCCGCTGGTCGTGGTGGGGCGGCAGGTGCCGGGCCTGGAGGATGCCTGCCTGAGCGTGGACAACGTGCAGGGCGCGTTCCTGGCCACCACGCACCTGCTTCAGCTGGGGCACCGGCGGATTGCTCATGTGGCGGGCATTCCGTCGCAGCGGGACGCGGTGGACCGCCTGGAAGGCTACCGGCTGGCGCTGGCCGAGGCGGGCGTGCCGTTCGACCCGGCGCTGGTGTTCGAGGGGGACTTCAACGAGGCGAGCGGCATCCTGGCCGTCGAGCACTGGCTGGGCCGCGCGGCGCACTTCTCGGCGGTGTTCGCGGCGAACGATCAGATGGCGTACGGGGTGCAGCTGGGCCTGTACCGGCGCGGCATGCGCGTACCGGACGACGTGTCACTGGTGGGCTTCGATGACCTGCCTGCGTCGCAGTTCACGCTGCCGCCCCTGACGACCGTGCATCACCCCGCGCGGGAGATGGGGGCGCGGGCGGCCGGGCACCTGCTGTCGCGCCTGAATGACCCGGACGCCCCGGTGGCGCTGCCGCAGCTGCCCATCACGCTGAGTGTGCGGGAATCCGTGCGGTTCGCCCGCTCCCCCTGACCGCATCCGGACGGGCCTGCGTGGCGCCGCCGTGTCCATCCGTCTCCACTCGATCTGCAAACGTTTTCTTACTGACGGCCTGCCCCGCGCGCCCGTCTGGAGGTTCACGATGTCACACGTCCGTTCTCCCCTGCCCGCCCTGCTGTGCCTGACCGCCCTCCTGAGCGCCTGCGGCCGCGCACCCGACCCGGCCCGCGCCGCCGCTGCACCGCCCACCCTGGGCACGCTGGATTACGGCACCAGCGCCCCTCCGGGCAGCAAGGGCGGCCCCACGAACACCAGCGGCGCCCTGCTGACCCCCGCCTGGACCGCGAACGCCGCCGCGAAGGGCAAGCCCCCCACGAACGAATTCTGGTCATCCATCATCTTCAAACGTAACGCCGGGAACGCGTACAGCGAGAACATGTTCGCCCACCCCCTCGCGCTGCACGCCGCGGCAGGCGGGCTGGAGATCGGCTACCCCACCGCCATGCAGATCGTGGGCGCGCCGGGCCTGGAGAAATACCAGTACCCCTTCGCGCCGGACTTCACGCTGGGCGTGAGCGGCCTGAACTCGCCCGACACGAAGACCGACGACTGGGGCGACTGGACGACCACCGCCGCCTGGAGTGACGGCACCCGCAGCCTGAAAGCCACCTTCGGGCACGGCCTGCCCTTCGTGTACGCCACCAGGGCGGGCGGGAACGCGCAGGTGACGTTCATCGCCACGCCCACCGTCTGGTCCAACCAGGGGAGCGTGCTGGGCGTCACCGTGAACGGCCACCACTACGGCCTGTTCGCGCCGACGGGCGCCACCTGGACGGTCAGCGGCACGGTCGCGACCAGCAGCCTGGCCGGGAAGGACTACTACTCGGTTGCGGCCCTGCCCGACAACACGGTCGCCACCCTGAACGACTTCAGGACGTACGCGTACAACTTCGTGACCGGCAGCCAGGTCAGCTGGGCGTACAACGCCGCCAGCGCCACCCTGACCAGCACGTACGCCCTGACCACCACCGCCAGGGAGGGCGCGGGCAGCGGGTCGGTCATGGCCCTGTACCCGCACCAGTGGATGAACTCAGGCAGCGTGAACACCAGCTACACATACGTGTCGCCGCGCGGCCAGATGAAGGTCGCCAAAGGTGTCAGCAGCTTCACGACCACCCAGAAGTTCCAGGGCGTGCTGCCCTACTTCCCGGACAACGGCGCGGCAAACACCCTGAGCAGGGCGCAGCTGGCCGCGTACGTGAACGAGGCGAACACCAGCGTCACCCTGAACCCCACCGGGGACTCCTACTGGGTCGGCAAGGGCCTGGGGAAACTGGCCGAACTCGTGCCGCTGGCCGGGCAGGTGGGCAACAGCGCGGCGCAGACGGCGTTCCTGGACGCCATTCAGCGCACTTTGCAGGACTGGCTGGACGGTCAGGGCAGCAACTACTTCGCGTACAACGCCGCGTGGGGCACCCTGATCGGCTACCCGCAGGGCTACGGCAGCGAGGAGGAACTGAACGACCACCACTTCCACTGGGGGTACTTCATCAAGGCCGCCGCGACCCTGGCGCAGTACCGGCCCGGCTGGGTCGGCGGCACCACCCCGCAGGGCCGCACCTGGGGGGCCAGCATCAACGACCTGGTCATGGACGCCGCGAACTGGACGGCCACCACCTCTCAGTTCCCCCGCATCCGGAACTTCGACCCCTACGCCGGGCACTCCTGGGCGGCCGGGCACGCCGGCTTCGCCGCCGGGAACAACCAGGAGTCCAGCAGCGAGGACATGAACTTCGCCGCGGCGCTGGTGAACTGGGGCTCGGTGACGGGCAACAGCGCCGTGCGGGACCTGGGCATCTACCTGTACGCCACGGAGACGACCGCCATCGAGCAGTACTGGTTCAACCAGAGCGGCCAGGTGTTCCCCGCGGCCTTCGGCAAACCAGCCGTGGGCATGGTCTGGGGCGAAGGCGGCGCGTACTCAACGTGGTTCAGCGGGGAGAAGGAAGCCATTCAGGGCATCAACCTGCTGCCCATCACGGCGGCCAGCGCGTACCTGGGCCGCAACCCGGCGTACCTGAAGACGAACTACGACTTCCTGGGCCGCGAGCCGAACTCCTGGAAGGACATCTTCTGGAGCGCGTACGCGTTCTACGACGCGGCGGGCGCCCTGGCGAAGTTCGGCAGCGGCGCGTACACCCCCGAGGACGGCGAGACGAAGGCGCACACATACCAGTACCTGCACAGCCTCAACGCCATGGGTCAGGTGGACACGGGCGTCACGGCGAACGTGCCGAACTACGCGGTGTTCAGGAAGGGCAGCGCCCGCACGTACGTGGCCTTCAACCCCACGGCGGCCGCCATCACGGTCACGTTCTCGGACGGGAAGACCCTGGGCGTCCCGTCCGGGCAGGTGGTGTCCTCGCAGGGGGGCGTGACCACCCCGCCCACGTGCAGTGCGGACACGACCGCGCCCGGCGTGCCCGGCACGCTGAGTAGCAGCGGCGTCACGAGCAGCAGCGTCACGCTGTCCTGGGGTGCGGCCAGCGACAACTGCGGCGTGAACAGCTACGAGGTGTACCAGAACGGCGCCCTGAAGACCACCGTGAGTGGCACCGGCGCCACCATCAGCGGCCTGAACGCCAGCACGGCGTACACCTTCAAGGTGCGCGCCCGGGACGCCGCCGGGAACGTGGGCAGCTTCACGCCGGACCTGAGTGTCACGACCCAGGCGGCCAGCACCGCCGCAACCCTGCCGGGCACCGTGACGACCAGCGGCGGCGCCATTGCGAATGGCAGCAGCAAATCGTTCCCCGTGAACGTCACCTCGGCTGGCACGTACCGCCTGTCCGTGACCAGCACCAGCAGCCTGAACAGCCGCCTGATCAACGTGGCGTTCAACGGCACGAACTACGATCTGGCGGTCGACGCCGGCAAGGCCGTGATCGCGGACTTCCCGAACGTGGGCACCGGCGCGAAGACCATCACGGTCACTGCCAAGAGCGACAGCGTGACCCTGGGGGCAATCAGCGGCACGAACCTCAGCGCGCCCAGCGACCCGTGCGGCGCGGACACGACGGCGCCCGGCACGCCCGGGGCGCTCAGCAGCCCCTCGAACACGGCCTCCAGCGTGAACCTGGCCTGGGGCGCGGCCAGCGACAACTGCGGCGTGAGCAGCTACGAGGTGTACCAGAACGGCGCCCTGAAGACCACCGTGACCGGCACGGGCGCGACCATCAGCGGCCTGAATGCGGGCACGGCGTACACCTTCAAGGTGCGCGCCCGGGACGGGGCCAGGAACGCGGGTGCGTTCACAGCCGACCTGAGCGTCACCACGGCGTCCGGCGCGACCGCCGTGCCGGGCGTGGTCACCACCAGCGTGGGCGCCATCGCCAGCAGCCGTTCGTACGACCTGAGCCTGAGTGCCACCCAGAACGTGCGCCTACTGATCACGAACGCCAGCAGCGCCAGTTCCAGCGCGTTCACAGTGACCTTCAACGGCACCAGCGTCCCGCTGTCCATCGGCGTGGGGCAGACGGTCCCCGTGGACTTCGCCGGGGTGGGCGCGGGCACAAAGACCGTGACCCTCACCGCGAACAGCGCCGGCGTGACGCTGGGCAAGCTGGAAGCCACCACGTACTGAAGGGTCTCTGACCGGGCCACGCCCCGCCCCCGATCACCGTCCGGGGGCGGGGTGATCGCTGGCGGCGCACGGCACCCTCGTTACAGCCAGCCGCGCCAGCGGCCCAGCGCAACCACCAGCACGATCAGCAGGCCGCTGCCGAGCAGCACGTCCCGGAATCCCGTATTGCCCGCCTTGAAGACGTCCGCCTGGAAGTTCATGCCCATCAGCCCGGCCACCGCCGCGACGATGCCCAGCGTGACGGTCACGACCGTCAGGACGCGCATCACCTCGTTGGTGCGCTGCCCGGTGGAACTCATCAGGAGGTCGAAGGTGCCCAGGACCGCCTCGCGGGTGTGACTGACGGCCTCCTGGGTGTGCTCGAAGGCGCGCAGGAGTTTTTCCAGCCGCACCTCGGGCTCGTCGTGGTCGAACACCGTGAAGTCCGGACTGGCGAGGGCCACGTACACCGGGCGGTGCGCGGTGAGCAGGCGGCGCAGTTCGCTCACGCGCCGCCGCAGGCCCACCAGGGTCTCCAGGTGGCGCCGTTCCCGGCGGGGTTCTTGCAGGATCAGTTCGTCCAGCCGGTCGATGTTGTCCTCGATGGGTGAGAGGGGCTGGTGGAAGCCCTCGACGTGATGCGCGAGCACCACGGCCAGGAACGCGGCGGCGTCCAGCTGACCCAGTTTCGTGTCGGCGTCCAAGCGGTTCCGGAAGCTCTCCAGGAAGCTGGCCGGGCCGTCGTGCGCGGTGTACACGACGTTCCGCCCGGCCACGAACACGACGGGGGACGCGTGGTAGTGGTGCGCGCCCTTTTCGAGGCTGTTCACGCGCAGGTGCACGGCCTGCTCGTGGCGGTGCAGGGCCGGGTGCGGCCCGGTCGCGTCCAGCCACGCGTGGGTGGGCGCGTCGAGGTTCAGGGCGGCCAGCTGCTCGCGGCGGTCCTGTGCGGTGTCGGCCTGCACGTCCACCCACAGCAGCTGGTGGGGTCCGAGCCGGGTCAGGGTGCCGGGCAGGTCGCCAGGTTCGACGGCGCAGTCCTGACCTGCCGCGTCGAACAGCAGGATGCGGGTGGGCATGGCCTCACTGTACGCGGGTCAGTGCTGGCCCTGCACCCGGCGGATCAGGGGGGGCAGCGCGCGGCGCGGCAGCAGGCGGGGCAGCAGGGTCTGGAGGCGGTTGACCGTGCCGATCACGTGGACGGCCTCGCCGCGCAGCATGGCGGTCACGGCCTGCGCGGCGACCTCGCGGGCGGGGAGGATCGCGGCGCGGGTCAGCTGATCGCGCAGCAGGCGGCTGCCGCCCATGTTCGCGGCGGCCTGGAAGCCGGTCTCGACCGGGCCGGGGCAGGCGGCGGTGACGCTGACGCCAGTGCCGCGCAGTTCCTCGTGCAGGGCCTCGCTGAAGCTCAGGACATAGGCCTTGGTGGCGTAGTACACGGCCATCAGGGGCCCCGGGAGGAACGCGGCGGTGCTGGCGATGTTCAGCACGCGGCCCCGGCCACGGGCGCGCATGCCGGGCAGGTACGCGTGCGTGAGTTCGGTCAGGGCGGTGATGTTCACCTGGATCATGTCGAGCTGCTTCTGGACGTCCAGTTCAGTGAATTCGCCGTAGTCGGCGAAGCCCGCGTTGTTCACGAGGATATCCACGTTCAGGTTCAGCCTCTGGGTGCGCGTTAGGAGGTCGCGGGCGGCGTGGGGCCGGGTGAGGTCCTGCGGGAGGACGTGGACCTGCACGCCGTGCCGGGCGCGGAGGGTGTCGGCCAGGGCGTTCAAGGGCCCTTCGCTGCGGGCGACGAGGATGAGGTGGCTGCCGCGCGCGGCGAGTTCGTGCGCGATCTGTTCGCCGATGCCGCTGCTGGCGCCGGTGATCAGGGCGGTACTGGGGGCAGGCCGGTTCGTGGAGGTGGGCTGGGTCATGGGGGCTCCTCTGGCGGAATACTTAAGCAACCGCCGGTAACTAGAGATTAGTTACCCGTGGTCAGTCTGTCAAGAGTCATCAGCCGTCACCCCACACAAGCACCTCCGTCAGCCATTCAGTTATAATTAACCCATGGTTACCCAAGTGCGCGCCCGCAGTGACGCCGCGAAACAGGAGCGCCGCGCGCAGATCCTCACCGCGGCCCGCACCCTGTGGCACACCCACCGCTACCCCGACCTCACCCTGAACGCCATTGCCGAACAGGTCCACCTCACCAAGGCCGCGCTGTTCGCGTACTTCCCCAGCAAGGAGGACCTCTTCCTCAGCCTGTACGAGGACCTGCTGGACGACTTCTTCCGCGACCTGAACCGTCACCTCGACCTGGGCGGCACCCATACTCCCGCCACGCTGGCCCACACCCTGAGCAGCCTCACCCTGGCGCACCCGGACCTCGCGCGACTGATCCCACTCCTGGCGGGCATCCTGGAACACAACATCAGCGCCGAACGCGCCCACGCCCACAAGACCCGCGTGGCCGCCCACCTGACCGTCACCACGCCCCGGCTCCAGCGCGCGCTGCCCACCCTGCGCGGCGACGCCCCCGCCCGCCTGCTCACCTACACCCAGGCGCTCATCGCGGGCCTGCAACCCATGAGTGACCCCTCCCCCGCCGTGCGCGAGGCCCTGCGCGACTCCCCGCTGGGCGCGCTGCACCTCAGCCTGGACACCGCTCTCCCCGACGCCCTGACCGCCCTGATCACCGGCCTGAGCACCGAACCGGAGGCATAAAACAGGGAGAGGCCGCACGCCTCCCCCTGACCCTTCATACGGATTCCGTTTGTTTCGTCAACAACCCGGAACCACACCGGGTTGCCAACTCCGTGACCGGAACCCGTTTCGCTCCTGCTCGCTCTGCTCGGCTTAGAAGGTTTTGCAAACCTTTCAACCGGAGTCCATATCAGTTCATTGTTTGAAGTCGTGCGGGTGCCCCTTGTGCCAGTTCCAGGCGGTCTGCACGATGTCCTTCAGGTCCGTGAACTGCGGCTTGAAGCCGAGTTCCTCGCGGATGCGGGTGGCGTCCGCCACGAGGCGGGGCGGGTCCCCGGCGCGGCGCGGGGCGAGTTCGCGGTTCAGGGGCGTGCCGACGACCTCGTCCACGGTGTCGAGCACTTCCTTGACGCTGAAGCCGTGGCCCAGGCCGACGTTGAAGGTGCCGTCGCTGCGCTTCCCGCTCAGCAGGGCTTCGACGGCCAGGACGTGCGCGTCGGCGAGGTCCTGCACGTGCACGTAGTCGCGGATGCAGGTGCCGTCCGGGGTGGGGTAGTCGTCCCCGAAGATCAGCATCTTCTCGCGCTGGCCCAGGGCGGTCAGGGCGGCCAGCTCGATCAGGTGGCTCTTGCCGGCGTGCGCCTCGCCGATGTCACCCTCGGGCGCGGCGCCGCACACGTTGAAGTACCGCAGGATGGTGTAGGGCAGGCCGTGCGCGGTGTGGAAGGCATGGATCATGTGCTCGGTCATGAGTTTCGTCTCGCCGTACACGCTCTCGGGCTGCATGGCGGCGTTCTCGGGGATGGGCACGAGGTCGGTGGTGCCGTACACGGCGGCCGTGGAGGAGAACACCAGCGGAATCTTGCGGGTCTCCACGATGGCCTGGAGGAGGTTCAGACTGCCCACCACGTTGTTGCGGTAGTAGCGGGCCGGGGCGCGCATACTCTCGCCCACCTCGATCAGCGCCGCGAAGTGGATGACGGCGTCGGGCTGGTGGGCGTTCAGCGCGGCGCGTACGGCGTCCGCGTCCAGAAGGTCGCCGCGCACCAGGGGCACGTCGGCGGGGAGGGCCTCGGGGTGTCCGCTCGACAGGTTGTCGAACACGACCACCTCATGCCCGGCGCGGCGCAGCTGCCGCACCGTGTGAGACCCGATGTACCCCGCGCCGCCCACGACCAGAATCTTCATGGGGGTCAGGGTAGCGCGCTTCAGGTGGCGGGCACGCGCGGTCCTCTGGGCGGGGCGGTGGTGCCGCGCACGACCAGCCGGGTAGGCAGCGTGACGGGCGCCGCCTCCTGCCCGTCCAGCAGGGCCAGGAGGGCCGCCCCGACCGCCGCGCCCTTGTCCGGGGTGGGCTGCCACACGGTGGTGAGGTTCAGCGCGCCGGAGCTGGGCAGGTCGTCGTAACCGATCACGCTGAGGTCGCCGGGCACGCGCAGGCCCAGCGTGGCGGCGGCCCGCAGCGCCCCCTGCGCGAGGACGTCACTCATGCACACCACGCCCGTGACCTCCGGGTGGGCGCGCAGCAGGTCCAGGGTCAGGGCCTCGCCGTCGGCGGGGGTGTTCTGCCCGGCCTCCATGAGGTGCAGCGCGGCGTCCGGGTGGGCGGCGGCAGCGGCGCGGTAGCCCCGGATGCGCTGCGCGGTGGTGCGGTACGCAATCTGCGCTTCGCGCGCGGCGCTCACCGGGCCGGGGTGGCGGTCCCCGGCGAGTTCCAGGCACAGGGCGCCCAGCTGCCGGTGGCCCAGGTCGAGCAGGTGCGCGGCGGCCTCCTGCGCGCCCCCGGCGTCATCGATGCCCACGTGCGCGCTGCCGGGCTGGGGGTCCTGATCGACCAGCACGGTGGGCAGCGCGCGGCTCAGCACGGCGCGCAGCAGGGGGCTGTCCTCGGCGGCGCAGTACACGATGAAGCCGTCCACACTGGCGTTGCGTACGGCCAGGGTCGCGTCGGCCTGCGGGTCGTGCGGCGCGGCCAGCAGCAGGACGTTCAGGTCACGGTCCTGAACAGCGCGGGTGACGCTGCCCAGGAACAGCGCGGCGGCCGGGTCGGCGAAGGCGTACTCCAGGGGCGCGTCGTACACGACGCCCAGCACGCCGGTGCGGCCCCGGCGCAGGCTGCGGGCCAGCGGGTCGGGGCCCTGGTAGCCCAGGTCGCGGGCGGCGGCCAGGATGCGCCCCCGCAGGTCCTCGCTGAGCTGGTCCGGGCGGTTGTAGGCGTTGCTGACGGTGGCGACGCTGACGCCCAGCGTGCGCGCCACGTCCCGCAGGGTGGGGCGGCTGGCGGCGCGCGGCCCGGTGGGGGCTGGCTTGGCGGGGGGCATGCCTGAATGGTAGCGTATACCCAGCCGAACTGAATCGTTTCAGTTTCCGAGTTCAACGCCACCCCCCTCCCCCGAGGTTCCGCCCATGACCACCACCGCCGCCCACACCACACCCACCCAGCCCCGCGCGGAAGCCGCCCGCCGCGCCCTGAACACCATCTTCATGGTGAACGGCGCCGTGTTCGCCACCTGGGCCGTGAACATCCCCGGCGTGCGCGACGGCCTGGACCTCACGCCCGCGCAGATCGGCGTGGCGCTGCTCGCCAGCGGCCTGGGCGGCGTGACCAGCATGAGCCTCGTGGGCCGCTGGATCGCCCGCTGGGGCAGCGCGGCCGTCACCCGCGTCTCCACCGTGCTGTTCCTCCTCAGCCTGCTGCTGCCCGTCTTCGCGCCCAGCCTCCTGACCCTGATCGTGGCGCTGGCCCTGCTGGGCGCCGCGAACGGCGTCATGGACGTCGCCATGAACGCCCAGGGCGTCACGGTCGAACGCACCCTGGGCCGCCCCATCATGAGCCGCCTGCACGCCTACTTCAGCCTGGGCGGCCTGATCGGCGCGGGCCTGGGCAGCCTCCTGATTGGCCGCGTCTCCATCCCCCTGCACGCGGGCCTGGTGGTCGCCGCCACGCTGATCCTGGCCGCCGTGACGCTGCGCCTGCTGATCCCCGACCCGGCCGACACCGACCCGCAGGACAACGGGCAGCCCGCCACCACCGCCCCCGGCTCGCTGCTCAGCCTGCCGGTGCTGCTGCTGGGCCTGCTGTGCTTCCTCGGCATGCTGGCCGAGGGCGCCAACTACGACTGGGCCGCCCTGTACTTCCGCGACGTCCTGACCGTTCCCGGCGGCGCCGCCGGTCTGGGCTACGCCGCATTCGTCGCCACGATGACCCTGGGCCGCTGGTTCGGTGACCTGGGCCGCGCCCGCCTCGGCGACGAGCAGATCGTGCGTGTCGGCTCGCTTGTTACCGCGCTGGGCCTCGCCCTGGCGCTGCTTTGGCGCGACCCGGTCCCCGCCACGCTGGGTTTCGCGCTGTCCGGCCTGGGCCTCAGCAACGTCGTTCCGGTCATGTACGGCACCGCCGGGCACGCCCTGGCCGGGCGCGGCATCGCCGCTGTCGCCGCCATCGGGTACGGCGGGTTCCTGCTCGGGCCGCCCGTCATCGGCTTCGTCGCCGACCACGTCGGCCTCACCTGGGCGCTGGGGATCGCCCTGGGCAGCGCCGCGCTGATCACGTTGCTCGGTGGGCGGGCGTTTGCGCTGATCCGCCGGTAACCCACCTGCGGTCCAGACCGCGCCCGGCAGACTCTAGGCTTCAGGCATGACTGCACGTCCGACTGTGGTGATCGTGAATGGAGAGCGCGACTGGGCCGACCACTTCCCGGAGGCCGAGGTTCGCCGCTGCCGACTTCAGACCGCGCAGTGGCAGGTCAGCGGGAACGCGCTGTACCTGCTGGACGAGCAGGGCCGCACCCGCGTGGACGGCGTGCTGTGGCGCGTCGGGGCGATCCGCCCGGAGCCCCGGCACCGGGTGGTGCTGGATCTGATCCGCCTGACGGGCACGCCCTGCGTCAATCCCGCTGCGGCCCTGCAACGCGGCTTTGACCGGCTGTCCATGCGGGCCGAGATGCAGGCCATTGGTCTGCCCCTGCTGCCGCAGGAGATCGTGCTGGGCGGCGCCCTGCTGGACCACACCGAACCCGCCTCCCCGGCCGTCCTGAAGGTCGGGAACCACCACGCCGGGTACGGCAAGGCGCTGGTCGCCCGCCGCGAGGACTGGCCCGACCTACGTGATCTTGCCTGGACCGCGGACGACTACGTGACCCTGGAGCCCTTCGTGGATTACGTGCGTGACCTGCGCTGCCTCGCCGTGGGGGATGACGTGTGGGGCATGGCGCGGCGCAGCGGGTCCTGGAAGGCCAACCGGGACACGCAGGAGTACACCCTCACGGACCTCCCGGCCGAGCTGGTCGCGTACACCCGCGCCGCCATGGCCCACCTGGGCGCGGACCTCCTGGGCCTAGATTTTCTGGAGGACCGCGCGGGTCAGTTCTTCCTGCTGGAAACGAACGATGTGCCGGGCCTGAGCGGCTTTCCCCCGTCCATCCGGCCGCTGCTGGCCCGCCGGCTGATGGCGCAGATCAGGCGTTAGGCCGGGCCGACGTAACGGGCGCGGGGGCGGATGAACTGCCCCCCGGCGCGGGTTTCCAGCGCGTGGGCCAGCCAGCCCGCCGCGCGGGCCAGGGCGAACAGCGTCACGGCGTCCGCGGCGGGGCGGCCCAGCGTGAGAGTCAGCGAGGCCAGCGCCAGATCCACGTTGGGCGCCTCGGCGGTGTCCCCGCCGTGCGCGCGGATGACCGCGTGCGTGGCGTGCGTGACGGGATGTGCCGGGAACTGTGCTTCCAGGGCGTCCAGCAGGGCGCGGGCACGCGGGTCGCCGTGCGGGTAGAGGGCGTGTCCGAAGCCCGGGGTGTGCCCGGCGCGGCGGGTGGCGTCCCGCAGCGCGGCCCGGGCATCACCCGCCTGGGCGGCGCTCAGGAGTTCGTGGGCGTGCAGCGCGCTCAGGCCGTGCCGGGGGCCCTGGAGGGCACCCAGCGCGGCCAGGGTGCAGTGGGCGAGGCTGGCGCCGCCGCTGGCGGTGACACGGGCGGCGAAGGCGCTGACGTTCAGTTCATGGTCGGCCAGGAGGATCAGGGCGCGGCGCAGCACGTCCGCGCCGTCCGGGCGGCCCCAGGTGCGGGCCAGCCGGGCGTGCAGGGGCAGGTCAGGCGCGGGCGGTAGTCCGGCGTGCCGCTCGGCGGTGGCGTGCAGCAGGCTCAGGATGCGCGCGGTCTGCCCGGGGCCGCGTTCAGGGCGGGTGTCAAGCGCGTCCGGGTCGTGCGCGCCCGCGTAGGTCAGCGCGTAGCCCAGGGCTTCCAGGGGCGTGTCGGCGCGGGGGTGGCGGCTGAGGTTCAGCCGGGCGCGCAGCGGCAGCGTGGGCCGCGCGCTGAGGTCACCCGTCCACAGGAGGGCCGCGACATCCTCCGCGCTGGCCGTCTCAGCGAGGTGCCGGGCGTCCACGCCCCGGTAGGCCAGGGTGCCGTTCTCGATGCGGGTCAGGGCGCTGTCGAGGATGGGTGTCACGCCGCCGTACTGAGCGCCGCGCAGCCCGTCAAGGCTGCCCTGCACGGCCGCCTGCACGCTGGCCTGCGGGTCGCGGCGGGTGGCCTGCCGTCCCGCAAAGGCCTGCACGTCGCCCGCGTCGTACCGGCGCTCCCGGGTGCCTGCGGGGCCCGGCACGCTGCGGATCAGCCCGCGTGAAACGTAGGCGTACAGCGTGGCGGGTTTCACGCCCAATTGCTCACAGGCCTGCGCGGTGGTGAGGGGACCAGTCATCCATTCCAGCCTAACATTGATTCTAGAATCAAGATTGACCACATTGACAACACGGGTTTAGCGTGCAGCCATGACCCACGACACCCCAGCCGTGCGCGATGTGCCGACGCCTGACCTCTTTCCCGATGCGTTCCCCACAGACGTTTTCCCCAGGGTGATCTGGAACGGCGACGAACGGCCCGCGTCACTGCCCGCGCAGGCGTGGACGACCGAGACCACCCACCGCGATGGCCAGCAGGGCGGCCTGCCCCTGACCACGGAAGCTGGCCTGCGCATCTACGACCTGATGGGCCGCTTCACGGGGAGCAGCGGCGCCCTGCGGCAGGCGGAGTTCTTCGTGTACCGTCCCGCCGACCGCGCCATGCTGGAGGGCGCCCTGGAACGCTGGCGCGGCGGGCACCCGGTCGAGCCAACCACCTGGATCCGCGCCACCCGCAAGGACGCCGACCTGGTCGCCGGGCTGGGCGTTCGCGAGACGGGCATGCTCGCCAGTGCCAGCGATTACCACACCTTCCACAAGTTCACGCCCGGCGGCCGCGCCCAGGCAGCACGCACGTACCTGGACGCCGTGCAGGCGGTGCTGGACGTGGGCCTCCGACCCAGACTCCACCTGGAGGACGCCACCCGAGCGCCCCGCGAGTTTATCCTGCCGTTCGTGGAGGCCGTGCAGACCCTCGCCGCGCCGTTCCCCGACTCGCAGACGCCGAAGTTCCGCGTGTGCGACACGATGGGCGTCGGCCTCCCGCTGGAGGGAACGGCATGGCCCCGCAGTGTACCGCGCATGATCCGCGAACTGCGCGCCGCCGGGCTGAGCGCCGAAGCGCTGGAGTTCCACCCGCACAACGACACGCATCTGGTCGTGGCGAACAGCCTCGCGGCGGTCCTGGCCGGATGCGCCGCGATCAACGGCACGCTGCTGGGCAAGGGGGAACGGACCGGCAACGCCCCGCTGGAAGGCGTGCTCCTGCATCTCAGCGGCCTGGGCCTGACCGGAGCTGCGGACTTCACGGTGCTAAACGACCTGAACGACCTCTATGAGGACCTGGGGCAGGGCGTCCCGGCCAAGTACCCGCTGTTCGGCCGGGACGCGCACCGCACCCGCGCTGGCATTCACGCGGACGGACTGAACAAGTTCTGGCCGATGTACGCGCCGTTCAACGTGCCCGCCCTGCTGGGCCGCCCGCTCGACCTGTCTCTGACGAAGGACAGCGGCGTGGCAGGCCTGATCTTCCTGATCCGCCAGCACACCGGGACAGAGCTGGGCAAGGAGCACGCGGGTCTGCGTGCGCTGCACGAATCCCTGACTGCCGAGTTCGACGCGGGCCGCCAGACGGCCGTGGAGTGGGAGGAGATTGCTGAACGAGCCCTCAAGCTGAGCGCGGGGGGGCCGGTGGTACGCTCCGGGGCATGAACCCTGACCAGTACCGCGTCAAGCCCGGCAAGAGCGTCCACCTGAAGGACTGGCACGCCGACGACGACGGCGGCCTCAACAAGGACGAGGGCAAGGAACTCACCGACGAGCTGCTGGAGGGCCTCGCCGAATGGCAGGAGCGACTGTTCGCCGAGAGCAAGCAGTCGCTCCTGATCGTCCTGCAGGCCCGCGACGCCGGCGGCAAGGACGGCACGGTGAAACACGTGCTGGGCGCCCTGAACCCGAACGGCGTGCGCATCTCGAACTTCAAGGTCCCCACGGACGAGGAACGCGCCCATGATTTCCTGTGGCGCGTTCACGCGCAGGCCCCCCGCGCAGGCATGGTCGGCGTGTTCAACCGCAGCCACTACGAGGACGTCCTCGTTACGCGCGTTGACGGCCTCATCGACAACAAGACCGCAAAGGCCCGCCTGCAGCACATCCAGAACTTCGAGGCCCTCCTCTCGGACAGTGGCACGCAGATTCTGAAGTTCTACCTGCATGTCAGCCCCGATGAGCAACGACAGCGCCTCCAGGACCGCCTGACGGATCCAACCAAGCACTGGAAATTCAATCCCGGCGATCTGGATGCCCGCGCCAAGTGGGACGCCTACACCGAAGCGTACGAGTCAGCCCTGACGACCAGCACAGCGGCCGCGCCCTGGTACGTGATCCCAGCAGACCGAAAATGGTACCGCAACCTGCTCATCACGCGCATCCTCCTGAACACTTTGAAAGGGATGAACCCACAGTATCCGCACGTATCGTTTGATCCCTTGGAAGTGGAGATCAAGTAAGGGTGCACTGCAAGAGGAAAGCCGCTGCCCATTAGTTCGATAGCGGCTTCCTCTTAAAATGCAAGAAAAAGCCCCCACCTGTAGGGTGGGGGCCATACATGGAGCGGGAGACGAGATTCGAACTCGCGAC
>NZ_BMPE01000021.1 GCF_014647435.1 Deinococcus radiotolerans
AAAAAAACATGATACCATCTCGATAGCATTAGTCTTCTTTCAATGCGGTCACGATTCGTCTGAGTTGATACTACAATTGAAATGGTGTTGGGAATGGTCTGTAAGGCGAAAATAAATTTACTGATCGACTTTTCCTGTTCATGGAGATCAGCGAGCCACTCATCTCTATATCTTTTTCTGATCCTCATAGGCAAAAAACTGGAAACACAAATAATAATCCACTGCGATATCAGCGGTAACTGCTCAACAAAGAGCCCAGAGGCGAGCGCCATAAGAAAATCTTTTCCCAGGTCAAGCATTAATCCTCCCGCCGAGTGTCATCAGCCTCTGCGTTTTCCTAATTTCTTCTCGCGCAGCAGCAAGGCCTTCAGCGGTGAGCAGGTAATACCGTCGTGCAGGACGACCTTCAGCAATTGGGTCAATCCCTTCAACCGTACTGCTTACCAGTCCCTGCTGCTCAAGTCGTGCCAGCACGGCATAAATCGTGCCCACATTCACCTCGGCGTCTCGGCTTAACTCCAGGGCGTACTGATGCTTTTCCGGATGCCTGGCCATCACAATCAGCACCTGGAGGGCATTTCGAGTTACCTTCCTGTTGGTCATATAAACAATGGTAGCCCATACGACGAAGCAATGATAGGGGTGCAAGGTCAGAGACGTTCTGCTGATACTTCAGTCCTGCATCCGCGCGATAAACCAGCCCTGCGGGTGCGCGCCGGGTGTCTCATCGAAGTGGTGGACTTCCAGTACCACTGAGCCACACTGCAGCACCCAGCAGGTGCGCGAGGGTTCCCCGAGCCACCACCGGCCACCTGCGCGGTAGCGGTCCAGTTCCTGGGTGAGGTGGTACGTCCGGTCATTCCAGCGGATGACCTTGGGGGTGCCCCGCGGCGTCACGTGGGTGACCTCACACGGCTGTTGAATGGCGCGCATGCCACCAGGGTAAGGTGCAGGACATGGACGTGCGAGACCTGACCCCCGTGGAGATCGCGGACCTGTTGGACGCGGCGTACCTCGCTGACCAGGGCGAACCCGGTGACGCGCCCGACCCAGCAACCCGCGCGGAGCTGGCCGACCGGCTGGGCTGTGACGAGGATCTGCGCGCGGAGGTGTGGGGTGCGTGGCGGGATGAGCTGATCAGCGAGGGCCGCAGCGTGAGCGACGCCGAGTACTGGCTGGACGTGGAGTTCGCGCAGCCCTGCCCGGAAGACTGGCTGGCGGAAAACTGACGCGCCCCCGGAGTGATCCGGGGGCTGTTGTCATGGGCTGTCACCCTTCATTTTTCCTTTACCTAAAGTCGTTTAGGTAAGAGAACGACGAGCGCCACATACCAGAGGCAAGCCCCCGACCGTGATGGCCGGGGGCTCGGGCAGGGTGGCCCTTTGCACTGAGGGGAGTGATGGACTCCTAACTGCCTAGCCGTAAATGCCAATTTTTGAATCAACAGGTTTGATATTCAAAGTGGCCCACAGTGAAGGGTGAATGTAATAGACCGATTTTACATTGAAGCTAGGAATGGTCGAGTTCTGACTTTTGAATGACCAATAGACTGTATGGCTCTGTACGGGGCGCACGCCTATTGCTCCAATCCTATACAGAACCGCTAAGCAGCTCTCCACCATGGGGTTCGGCTCTTCATCGGAAAACTTATCGCTAATAATCTTGTAAATTTCGTCTTGGATAGATAGTTTTCGGGTAAGAAGCTCCAGGGCTGAATCCCTAAATTTCTTGGATATTTCGCCTACAGTGAAAGAAGCCGGATAGCTTCTCATAAACTGGATTAGAGTGCCTATATTCGGGTAATCCGTACCCCATTCGTACTGTAGAGCCTCTAACCTGCTTTGAGAATATTCAATCTCCGCTTGCGTTATGTCAGAGGCCGCTATCTTTGGCTTACCAGCGGCATGCTTCGCACAGAGATTAAAGAATATGATCAAATCTCTCGGCCTCAGCATGGTACGAGTGATCAAATATTCAAGTGGCGGGACGTTGTTCACTGATCCAGGGAGAATATCTTTCATTGATATTTGCCGACTGGTGGGTCGGCTGGATATCATTTTATCCACTCGGAGCTTCAACAGGCTCTCAAGCTCTCTCGGGCTCCATCGTAGGTCAATGTACAGCGAATTGAATTTCTCCTCTTGAAATCCTGAATCCTGTGTTTTTTCAAAGACTCGGGCGATCAAATCCCTTCTTAGTGCAATTACGATTTTCAGATTAGAGATTCTATTGTTCAAATCTCTAGCTACTTCAATCAAGCTTTTGATTAGATGATAACGCAAGTCATCGTTGACCCATCCTTCGTCCAACTTATCAATCGTGATGTAGTATCGCTTCTGCCTATCCTGCAAGATTTCCGTGTCGAGCAGGCGCACTATTTCCTGGATACGCTGTGTCTGAATCCTAGACACGACTTCACGACCCCGGTTGATAATTTCTAGCTTGACCTCTTCAGTCATTTTCTGATCGTTCTTAACCTCGGCTTTCACACCCAGATCTAGGATTGCGGGCATCGCCTTTTTCGCATCTGCGCCGACGCTCTGCTGAACCTGCGATTCCAGTTTGTTTATAACCTCTTTAACTCTCTCCTCCGTTCCCAGCCAGAATTTATCTCCCCAGTCCAAAAGATAATTAACGGCCTCGGTTCGGCCCTTATTGCCGCTCAAAAAGTCTTTAAATCTATCCAAGATGCTCAATCTAGTAACTTCATTTTCTATGTTGTATCTTACTTTCAGGATTTGCACAATGAAGATATGGTTCCACAGTAGCTTGTAGAACATATCCATTTTGATGCCGGACTCGTAGAAGAATCTCAAAAGCGTGCTATCAACTAGATAGCCCAACGCCAATTCATCCGGGTTGATATCGATTGCTCTGTGCTGTTTTTCGTTGAGTTTCTCGATCAATGCTGTCTTGCCAGAGCCGGTGCGGCCGACCACGATGCTCTCAGGAGCCTCGACGCTCATGACCAGATCAAGGGAACCGTTATCGAAAAAGGTTTCAGAGAGCAGCCGGTCATCTGCAGCATCCGCGGTTCCGATGTTGGTGTTCCCGCCGAATCGGAAATCGTTTGCCTGACGGTTGACGTTGATCACATTGTTGCTCGATCTCGACTTCCCCTTCGTATTTTTCGCCATTCAGAACCTCGCCAGAGGGAAACCAGTAGGAGACGTGTGGGGCCCCAGTCGGCCCCGTGCTTCGGCTTGAAGTGCTGCCGCATGATGCCATGGGGTAGGGGAGCATGTGGCCACATGCTCCCCTACCCCCAAAGGCTGGATTATCCGTGCTGAACGTCAGCCAGCGCTGCCCGCAGGAGCTGCTTCGCTTCTCTGAAGTTCTCGTAGTGGTCGAGTATATACAGTGCCCGTGACGCTGCGCCTTGCAGGTTGACCAGTTGCTGCCGAACGTCCTGGCCTGAGGGCATCTCATCGCACCGCTGACACTCGGATTCTGTCGGTGAGGGTGGTATAGGGCTGCAGAGATCCTTCATATCATCGAGCTCCTTTTTTGAATTCAGCAAAGCATGCGTTGCGATTGTCAGGTTAGGTAGGAATGGCGTAAGCGACATGGACAAGAGAAGTCACCCACTCGAATCCCGAGCCGCTGCCTCGGAAAATGGCACCCCCGACCCCGGCACAGGCCGCCACGCGTCATCCACCCAGGTCTCCTCCCGCCACGCCACGCGGCTGTACTCACTCGTTTTCAGGATGCCCATGCAGTTTTTCAGCGCCAGCCGCCGCAGGGCGCTGTGCATGATGGCCAGTTCCCCGGCCGCGTACCGTTCCTCGAACTCCATGGCCGCCACCTGGGCGCGCCATTCCAGCAGCTGGCGCCGCTTCACGTGCCACGGGTTCTCACCGTCAAGTTGCCCGGCGTCGGCCTGCAGGCGGGCACGCCACGCGTCATCCAAGCCGCGCCCATGCACCCGCAGGCCATGCACGCACTTGATCGTGCCGGTGGGCAGCACTTCCAGGAGGCCCCACCGCTCCGGCAGGTCCTCGGGCCGCAGGAGGCCACGCGGCGCCAGGTAGTACCGCCAGCGCCCCAGCCCGGTGGCCGGCTCTTTCCGCCAGCGTTTCTTCGCGTCCGCCCGGAAATCCGCGCGCGAGACCTTGCACTCGATCAGGATGGTGGCCTGCGGCCCGAAATAGCCCAGCGCGTCGGGCTTCTCGGTCAGCGCCCCGTACTCCGTGAACACGTAGCTGCAGTCCTGCCGGTACAGCCACTGCCGCGCCAGTTCCACCAGCTGCGCGTGCGTCCACGTGACCGGGGATTCCAGAAGCGGGGCAGTCATGCGCTGCACCCGAACAGAGGCACGGGGCGCAGCGTAGGCTTCCTCCGGGGCTCAGGCTTCTTTCTGGCATCGTACGTCTGGCACTCACTGGCCGCCCGGTACCACTCGCGCGGGTTCTCGTACTCGTCGAGCTGGGCACGCGGCCAGAACCGCGTGAGGTTCAGCTGCGGCTGGCCGTCCAGATCCTCGAAGAACTCAGCAATGCGGCCGTACAGCGTCATGCCGCACGCGCGGGACACTACGGCGTCCCCGTGCTTGAACGGCAGGTCGTGCCGCATACGCACCAGCTCGCTCACGCAACGGGGGCACAACACCTTCCCGTGCGAGATCAGGCCCTGCCGCGCCGAGCGCGTCGGGTCATCACTCCACACGCGCACCAGCTCGCCGCTCCGCTCACGGGGGAGCTTCAGGCCGCAGGGAAACCGGGTCTTCCCCTTGACGGTGTGCGCCCAGTGCAACGTGCGCTCGTCGGCGGGGTCGAAATGCACCCACCCGGCATCCACCTGCACCTCCCGTTGCGCGGCGGGCGGCACGTACTCAATGAGCCTCATGCGGCGTCCTGCCGCTCGCGCTTCCACGCCATCAACTCCGGCCAGCATTTGTCCAGGACTTCTTCACCTTCCCGGGTGATCACCCACAGCACGCTCGGGCGGCCCGCGCTGGGCACTGTGCCCGCCCGGCGCAGGTACCCCAGGGTTTCCAGGGTGTTCAGCTGCCCGTGCAACTGGTGCGGGTCGCCGCCGCTGACGTCCCACATGGATTCCGCGCGGCCCAGCAGGTCAGCCTTGGGCAGCGGGACCCCGCAGGCCGCGGTGAGCAGCAGCATGGGCATGCCGCCGATCATCAGGGGGCAGACCTTCGACTTCACAGCGCACCCGCCTGCGCCCGCGCTGCCCGGTTCTGCGCCTTGCGGGGCGCGTCGTACGTCAGGTGGCACCGCTGGCACCAGGCGCGCAGGTTGCTGCGGTCGCTGTTGCGCGGGTCGTGGTCGAGGTGCGCGACGGTGAGCACCACGCGGCTGCCCGTGACGGGGTGCGGCTCGCCGTTGGCCGCCCGGCAATCCGGGTACGCGGGGCTGCCCTCGCAGCGGTTCCCAGCGCGGCCGCGCACTTCCAGGCTGATGTCTCTCCAGTTCGTGGGGTACAGCTTCCGGTTCTCTTCTCGGATGGGCATGTCAGCCTCCCTTCAGTGCGTCGCGGTAGAAGCGCGCGAGGGTCTTGTGCACGTCGGGCTGCACCTGCCACAGCCCCTGCGCGCCCCGGTGGGCGATGGGCTCCGGCAGGGTTACGACATCCGCGAGCTGCCAGTGGTACTGATCGTGCGCCGCCCAGATGCTGGTGCTGGTCTGCGTGACGGCCGCGAGCCGGGCCACGGCCACGATGCCCGGGATGGCCACGCGCTCCCAGGTGGCCTCTGCGCGCTGGTCAATGTCCAGCAGGTACCGCTGCACGTACGCCAGGTCCTCCAGCTGCTGCGTTTTCCGTGCGCCTCCGTCCGGGACAGCGCCCCCGTGAATGGCGAGGTACATGCCCACCCGGCCGCCCTGCCGCTCGGGATGCCAGGACCGGTTCTCGATGTCCTTGCCAGCGAAACCGACACACCATGCCCACGGGTGGGTCAAGGTAATGCCGCGCAGCAGTGGGGTGGTCATGCGGCGTGCTCCTGTCGGGGGGTGGGCGTGCGGCGGTGGGCGGTGGCGGCGTGCTGCTCGGCAAGGTGCGCGCGCACCAGGCGCTCCCCGGCCTGCGTGACAGCGAGGCCCGGGGTGGACAGCACGGCGTACCGGCGGTCGCGCAGGGTCTCGGCGGCGAGGGCGTACTGGGTGGGCGTGGCGTCCAGGGCCTGCGTGAGTCGCTGGGGCGTGCACGCGCCGGGGTGCAGGTGCGCCAGCACGATCAGCAGCCGAGTTTCGAGCTGGGTGAGGTACGTGATCACAGGCGCCGCCCGCCGTGCCGGTAGGCGCGCTGCCGGTTGGCGGCCAGGATCTCGCGGATGACGGCCTCCGGAGTCTGCCAGGGGTGGTACCGCTCCATGGTCTGCCACGTGGTGGCCACCAGGACGTGCAGGCGGTTCAGGACGCCGGGGCGCCACCCGTCGCCGTCCTTGCGGTAGTGTTCCAGCGCCTCGCTGACGAGCGTGTGCAGCTGCAGCATGCTGAGCGGCCAGCTGTCCGCGCGGAGGTCCGGCCTGCCGATCACGCAGACCTCGTGCGAGCACTCGGCCCAGTACCCGGGCTCAATGAGGTGCCCCAGGTCCAGCGTGCGCACGATCACGTCGCCCAGCTCGCGGTTCGCCTTCTCGGGCTTCGCGGCCGTCCAGGCTTCCGTGACCTCGCTGGTCACCAGGGCGAGCATGGCGGGCAGTTGGTCGGGGTTGGTGTCCGGGTTGAAGGTCAGGCCCCAGCCGTTGGCGGCGTTGATTTCGCGGGCTTCGGTGGCCAGATCGTTCAGGAGTGTCGTCATGTGCGGCGTCCTCTGCCCTTGCCGGGCGTGTAGTCGCGGTGCTGGGCGATGACGGCCTGCACAACGTGCTGGGGCCGCCCGCTCAGGCGCTGGATTTCGATGACGAGCCGCCCCCGATCCCAGTGGCGCAGGATCAGATCAACCTCGTGGGGGCGGAGGTGGGAGAGGTTCATGCCGTCAGCCACTTCCCAGGGGTGCGGTGCTCACGCCTGCCCCGTGGGGGTGCCCTGCACGTGGGCGGTCATGCTGGCCAGCAGGTCATCCTGCGGACCAGTCACGCTCGCGTACTCGGGCACGTGGGCGCCCCGGATGCCCAGGGCGTCCAGATCCAGCGGTGTCTGCGGTGAGGCGCTCAGCGCGCGCGCCTGGAAGGCCACACCCACCTCAAAGGCCGCCTCGGCGGTGTCGTGCGGGGTGAGGCTCCCCAGGCCCACGGGGATACCGTGGATGACCGGTAGAAACTGCTGCACCAGCCCCACGCCGGGCTTGATGACGTCCAGCACGGCCACCCGCACGGGCGCCGCGCGGAAGAACGCATCACGCTGGGCCCGGTCGGCACCGGCCAACCATTCCTTCTGCTGGCGGGTCATGCCGTGCTCGAACACGAAGACGGGGCCTGAAGTGGCGGCGGTCACGCGCGGTCCTCGTGCACGTGGGCGTCGCTGGGCGGGTAGCAGGCGAACCCGCAGTCGGGCTGCCCGTGCCGCCAGCACTCCCGGCAGCCCGAGGTCTCGGCTTCGGGTTCAGCGGGCGCGTCCTGGGGCGTGCCGTGCCAGCGCAGCAGGTACGCGAGGCGCTGCGCGTTCCCCAGGGCGGTCCCGATGGCCGCGAAGTGTCCGGGCATGGGCTGCTGCCCGATGGCCTGCGCGAGGCTCAGGCGGCCCCACGCGCCGCGCGTCCAGTTGTACACCCCGCAGATCGGCGTCAGCAGCGCCTGCCCGTCCACCCAGTGCCCCATCCCGAACGCCTCCACGCCCTGCGCGCGGCAGGCCCGCACCAGCGCGTCGATGGTGAAGCCCGGGTTGAAGGCCACCACGTCATTCCCGTACCACGTGAGGCGCTCCAGGTCCTCCATGACCTGCGCGAGGCGCGGCGCGTCCGCCAACTGCGCCGCCTGCACGCCGTGCAGCGCCTGCGCGTCGGGCTCGATGGGCTGATCCGTGTGCACCAGCGTGTCCAGCAGCGTCCGCCCGTCGCCGTCCAGTACCACGATCTGCACGGGGTGCGCCTGGCGCAGGCCGGTGGTGGCCACGCTCAGGATGCGCAGGGTGGGGCTGCCCAGCAGTTCCGGCAGGCGGGCGAGGGCCGCGGCGCGCTCACGGGCGGGCGCGGCGTCCAGATCGGTGTCGAGGTGCTGATTCATGCGAGGTCTCCGATGAGGGGGAGTTGGCCGCCCTCGGCAATCTGGCTGCGGTAGAAGAATTCGTCGGCGCGGGGTTCGTCGCCCGTCCAGCGGTCGGGCCAGGTGCCGACGCTGATCAGGTGGCGGATGCGGGCCTTTTCCTCGGCGTTGATCAGCTCGAAGACGGGCAGGTGGGCGGGCTTCCCGGCATTCACGCGGGCCTGGATGTCCAGCACGCGGTCCAGGAACATCAGGCGGGCTTCGAGGGTCATCGGGCCCTTGCGGTCGCCGTTGCCGGTGAGGCTGCCGTCTTTCTTCCGCTCGCCCCGCTTGCGCAGGCGGACGTTATCGGCGCGCATCTCATCCCACAGGCCGCGCAGTTCCAGCAGGGGCCGCAGGTGCGCCCACTCGGGCAGCTGCACCACGACCTCCAGGCCCTTGTCGCGGCTGGCGACGGGGCAGCCGATGCACCCGGTGCGGGCGTTGATCTCAGCGGCCTCGTCCCCGCCGTAGATGGCGGCCACGTCCAGCGTGGGGTACCCGTGCGCGTAGCCCACGGTCTGATTGGTGAGCCAGTCGAAGATGTTGCACACGCGCCAGTGCACGATGGGCGCGAGCATGGCGCCCTGCCCCTGGATGTCCTGCTGGAAGTACCCCTGGCCGCACTCGCTGCCGTCCTTGCTGCAGCTGATGGCGATGCGGGCGTCGCGCGCGGCGCTCTCCCCGATCCGCACGCCGGTCATGACCAGGAACTGCCCCAGGTCGGCGCTGAGTTCAGCGAGCGCCGCCTGCATGGGTTCGAGTTTCATGATGCCGGTGCACCAGCGGAAGTGCGCGCCCGGCGGGGGGACGCCGCGGCCCAGCATGTACACCCAGAACCGCTTGTCCATGGGCGGCTGCACGACGCGGGTGCGCACGCCACGCTCGGCGAGGTGCGCGAGTTGCCCCATGGCCGCATGATGCAGGGGCGGGAGTTCCATGCGCGTGTCCGCGTACAGCGCGGTCAGGCTCTTGGGGCGGGCGATGCGGCCCTGAGCAATCAGCCAGTCCAGCACGGTCAGCGTGGCCGTGCTGTCCTTGCCGCCACTGAAGGTCACGACCCAGTGGGAGCTGACGTGCGCATACGCGTTGATGGCCTGGACGGTCAGTTCAATGGCCATGTCCAGATCCATCCGCAGGTCGTCAAAGAGGGTGAGGGGAGCGGTCACGCCGCGCCGCCCCGGTCCACGTACTCGCTGAGCCGGTCCCGCTGGATGGTCAGCAGGGCGGCCGTGGCCAGCAGGCCGCCCAGCGCCCAGGGGGCGAGGCTGAGCAGCAGCGCGGGCGTCCAGCGGGCGTCCAGGCCGAACGCGCAGACCAGCGCGCAGGCCAGGGCGACCAGCAGCAGCACCCAGCTCACGTCCCGGCGGCTGGGCACGGGCACGCGCAGCGTCACGACCTGGGGGCGGGCGGGGCGCTCGGGGCGCTCGAACATGGCGTAGACACGGGGCTGGCTCGTCATGCCGTGACCTCCCTGGGGCCGGTGACGTCCCAGCCGATCCCGCAGTCGCGGTCAAAGCGGCCGAAGCCGTGATGGTCCTGTTCCCGGGCTTCCCAGCGGGCCGCGCGCTCCGCCTCGTCAGCGGTCGCGTAGCAGCGGCGCCACAGGACGCGTATGCGCGGTTGAATCCAGGGGTGGTAGTCGCTCTCCCAGAACGCGTACACGGTGGCGACGTGCGGGCGTGCGGCGGTCGGGGTCGAGGCGAGGTGTTTCAGCAGCGCGCCGACGATCAGCGCGCCGATGATCACGCCCAAGCACAGCCAGGGAAGCCACATCATGGTTTCCGCCCCTGGCGGGCGTCCCGCTGATCGAGGTAGTAAACGATGGGGAACAGGCTGCCCGCGAGGGGCAGCAGGATGGCGAGCATCAGCCAGGGATTCATGCGGCAACCTCCGGAGTGGTGAGGGCGTTCAGCTCGACCTGGGTGCGGGCCAGTGCGTCGCGGTACATGGGTTCAAGGTGGGTGCCACTGAATCGCTCGGCGTACGCGGTGAGGCCCCGCACTTCCTCTTCGACGTGCTGGGCGTAGGACTTCACGGGCAGTTCGGGCTCGGGCGTGGCCGCGGGGCGGCGGCCCAGCAGGCGGTACAGGAAGGTGATCACGCGGCCACCTGCCCCTGCCAGCGCTGCGCGGCGTGCGCGACCAGGGCGCTCAGCAGCGCACCCCAGCTCTTGTGCCCGCCGACGCTCTTCTGGCTGTAGTGGTGCTTCACGGCGCCGGTCTTCGCGCGCCGCGTCTTCGCCCAGGCGTTCGCGTACTCCGCGCGCAGGCCGGTGTTCAGGTCCGTGATGGTCACGGTGTACTGGGCCTTGCCGCTCTCGACCACGAAGCCGCCGGTTTCCAGCAGTTCCACGGCGTACACGGTGTCTCCCAGCGTCACGCGCTCGCCCTGCGTGGGGCTGAAGGGCACGCCGCGCAGGCGAGCGTCACCAATCGCGCGGGCCATCGCCGCGCGGAATGAGGCGGGAATTTCGGGGGTGTTGACGGCGGGGGTGGAGTGCGTCATCGTGGTCTCCGGTTCCCCCCTCTCCTGTGATTTCCGTTCGCTGCCCGCAATGGATCTGGAGAGGGGGGATCGCCTTTTGGGTTGCGTCCCGTTTGGCTTGTCCCTATTATGGGACAAGATCAATCACACCGCAAGTAAGGCAACTGGCCGCGCGGTCACCTCATACGCTCTCCATAAGGCGGTTTTCAGATGAATTACGGCGACCCTGCAATCTGGGATGACCTCTGGGCTCACAACAAGCCCGGGGACCTCGTGACGCGTCTCCAGCGGGACCGTCACGCCACGCCCGACTGGCACGCGCGGTACGTCCACGCCCTGGCCGCGTCCGGCGAGGTCGAAGAGGCGGGCGAACTGGTGGAGAACGCCATCGGCATGTATGAGGGCCAGCCGGGCGCGAATCTGGACCTGCTGCGGTCGATGCGGCTGCAACTGCTGATCACGAACCGCAAGTACGCCGAGACCCTCGCGGAGGCGCAGATCATCCGCAGCGTCAACCCGCGCAGCATGGAGGCCGCGTGCTTCGTCCAGTACGCGGTCGCGTACTCGCACCTGGCGCTCGGCCGGCCCCTGGAGGCGCTGCTGCACATCGGGCAGGCGCTGGGCCTGTCCACCGTGCTGGACCTGCCGCACCGCACACGCGTGAATCAGATGCTGTGGACCACGATCATGCGCAGCATGGGTAAGGACGTGCCCAAGCAGGTGCAATTAAACATCCTGGCCAGTCCGCACGCGGTGACGGCGTGGCATGGTGCCGTGAACCTCGCCGAGGGGTGCCTGTACAACGGAGATTACGAGCAGGCCGCCGACTACGCCCAGAAGCACAAGTTGCCGCACCTGGAACGCATCGCCCGCGCCCTGATGGGGGATTTCAGCATGCCGCCCTCGGGACAGAAATGGTCCGACCGTCTGGTGGAGGGCTTCCGTGCCGCGTCAGAGATGCGGTACGCCGATATCCCGGTGCTGGAAACGGACAGCATGCAGATCAGCGGGTACGGGCGGCTGCTGAACGCCCTGCGCAGCATGCACGCCGGGGCCGTGACGTCGTTTGACACGCAGCTGGGTGACGCGCCGCACGCCCGTGACCAGCGGGTGTACTGGACCGCCCTGCGCCTCATGGCGGTCCTTGACGGCCTGATCGAGGACAACCCCGCGCAGCTCATGCACGACGCGATTGAAGCCCTGGTGGCCCTCCCGCAGCAGGCGCACGTGATCCGCCTGCTGGAAGCGGGCTCGCCCCGCGCGGCCCTGCTGCTGGCCCACGCGCCGGACTCGCGCCTGCGGGGCATGTTCAGCGGGCTGACGACGCCGCTGCTGATGGACGCGCACGTGACCAACCACGCGAAGATTCGTGTGCCGCCCCAGGCCGCCGCACACCTGATTCATAAGTCGATTGGCGTGAAAATGGTCATCAACGGCGGCCACATGGGCAAGTACCGTGACCGGCTGGAACGGCATGGGCTCACGGAGCACCGCATCGTGAACGTGGGTGACCTGTACCGGTATGCGGAGGTGCTGGCGCGGGCCTCGACGGGTGGCGTGGCGGAAGCGTGGGAGGGCGTGATGCTCCGGCTGCGGCGCGCGAGTCCCGTGCTGGACGAGGCGCTGTTATCCCGAATCGAGGATTGATTGCCGGTCATTTGAGAGTCACGCTAAGGGCGTATGAAAACCATACTTCCCGTCCGCGTGCTTCTCGTTCTCGCCCTCGTTGCCGGCGCTGCCACCACGGCCGTCACCAGGATCTCGGCCAGTGCGCCCGCCCTCAGTGCGCCTGTCGCTGACGACGGCATTCCGCGCCCCTGCACGCTGTGCCGCACCAGCGGCTGATTACGCACCTGGTAAACCGGAGAGGTAAAATCAGGTAACGCACGAACTAACGTCGCGCACTAGGGTGTGATTCCATGGACGTTCCACCTCTTGATGTCGAAACCCTCATGGATCGTCTGGGCCGCACTGTACTCGCTGCCGCCGATGCCACTGGCCGCCTCGACACTGAAACTGACGCCTACGACGCCGTGTCCTGCCTGCTCATGGGCACGCACACGGCAGAGCAGCTGCTCGCCCAGCGTCCCGGCCTCGCGCCGATCCGGCAGGAGCTTCTACAGTTCGCCCAGCGCCTGGAGGCGCTCCTCGATCAGCCAGCGGGCCAACCGGCGAGCTGAGACGTCCTCACCACCCAAGAGCCGTTCCAGCCGGGCCGCCTGATCGTTTAGGCGGCCCCGTCCTGCGTCCGTCAGGCGCACCAGCAGCCGCGGCTGATCGGGGCTGACCACGGGCAACGCCACGTCTCCCCGGCCCGCCAGCTGCTCCACCATGTCCGGCAGATCCTCCAGCCATGCCTCGATGATCTCGCCGACCTCCTGGCGCTGCGCCACCGCGTACGCCTGAAGGCGTCCCGCGAGGTACTTGGGCAGGTGCAGGTTTACACCGGCACGACGGGCTTCAGCCACGACACCACCCCATGCACCCGGCCGCCATCGACCAGCGCAAACTCCCGCTGGGTGCGCTCAAACCGGAAGCGCCCGCCGGCCAGTGCCGTGGCCACAGTCAGACCCTCTTCCGGCAGGTCCAGCACCGCCAGCTCGCCGGGCTGGGCGCGGTCAGCGCGGATGCAGTAGAGCGCCTGCCCCTGCGCGAGCACCGGGTGCATGCGGCCGGTCCTGACCTCGATCACGAAGTCGCAGGACACCGGGGCCAGCACCGTGCGGCTGATGTTCCCCACCGCCTCCATTTCCAGGAACATCGGCACGTCCAGCGACATGCGCTCCGTGGGGCCGCCGTCCGTCATGACGTCCAGCACCGTCAGGCCCGTCTCACGCGCGAATTTCGCGTGATCGCCACTAAACAGTAGTTCGATCAGTGAGCGCAATTTGCCGGGGCTGACGGCACGCTGGAGGAAGAACTTCTCCCCGCCGGTCTCCATGTTCCACAGGACCGTTTTGGACACCTTCTCGAAGCGGTCAGGCTCCCGCTGGGCCAATTCTTCAGACAGCATCTCCATCCGGCGATACGTGTATTTGCGCGCTTGGCGCGCATTCCGGATCACTTCACCGGCGAGTTTGTCCGTCAAATCGGTCATCGTGTCCTCATAGTAAACACCTTTGTCCCATTTTAGGGACAGTCTTGTATCCGCCCCTCTTTGTCCCTAGAATGGGACATGATGAATCACACGCCTATTACGGAACCCACAGCCGTAACCGCTGCCCTCACCTCGCTGGCGCAGCGGCTCCAGGCGCTGAAATCCAACGATCTCGCCCGCGTCGCGGAACTCGCAGGCACCGGCCGCTCCCAGGTCTGGAACTTGCGCGCAGGCCGGAATAGCGGCTCGGTGGACGTCGCGCTGCGTGTGGAAGCGGCCACCACGCAGGTCGAACTCGACCTGCTGAACCCCTGACTGGAGGCCCTGCCATGAAAGAGCCCGCCCTGCTCCCTGGTCAGCTGCCGCACGCGCTGCTGGCGGTGGCGTGCGCTGAGCCGCTACCGGGCCCGACGCTCGCCCGCCGCTGCGGGGTGCGGGCCACCAGCGCGGCCCTGCGCCAGGCCATCCACCGCCTCGTGCGCCTCGGCGTCCTCACCCGCCAGGGCAAGGCGGGCCGATCCACCCTCTACGCCCTCACCGCACTGGGTGAGGAACTGCTCACCGATCTCTGGCACCTCGCCACCCCCACCCACCTGGAGGCCGCCGCATGACGCACACCCTGCACCTCGACCTGCTCAGCCGCGAGCAACTCACCGCCCACTACCAGCTGATCGCCGCCCGCGCCCAGGCGGGCACCGCCACGCCCGCGCAGGTCATGACCCTCGGCCTGCTCCAGGCCCGCCTGCGCACCCTGGACGGCCGCGCGTGAAGCCCGCCCTGCCCAGCGGCCTGCCGCTCACCGCGCGCCCGCCCCTGCACCAGTTCACCCAGGCCGGGTACAAGCACGTGTGGACCTGCGCCGGGGTCTACCTCTTCGACATGAACGGCGAACCCCACTGGTTCGCCACCGACGGCTACAGCGCCATGCTCACGCCCGCCGTGCACACCGAAGAGGCCGGGGCGGACATGCTGTTCGGCATGTCGGTCGGGAAGCACCGCGCCTACCGCGCCGATCACATCCGCGACCTGTTCAAGTACGTCAAGGGCAAGCACATCCTGCTGGAGGCCAGCACCGGCATCCTCCACAGCCCGGACGGCATCATGCACGTCCCACCCTACGAACACGACGCCCCTGAAGGCGAAGAGCCGGAGCCCGTGCCCCTGCCGGACGTCCACAAGCCCTTCAAGGGCGTCATGACCGAGCAGAGCGAGTGCGCGCTGGGCCTCCAGTTCGTGCACGCCATCCGCGGCGCGTTCAACCACCTCACCAAGGACGCCGAGCTGGTCATGAGCTTCCTCGCGGACAACCGCCTGCTGTTCGACATCCACGCCCCGTACCGCGCGCAGATCGTCCTTGCCACCAAGAAACACGACCCCGTGAAACCCGAGGACGAACAGGACGCCCCAGCCGAAGCCGACAGCGAGGGCAGCAAGCCCGAGGGCAAGAAAGGCAAGGACAAACCCAGCGGCCCCCAGCTCTTCACCCTGGATGAACTCCTGGGCGAAGACGAGGGAAGCGCGCCCCCCGCAGAGGACGGTGACCCCGCGTGACCCACCCCGCGTACCACAGCGAACCGAACGACCCCGGCCTGGGGCAGCTGATCCCCCTGCGTGAAGCGCGCGGGGAGATCTGGGTGGACGCCCGCATGCTGCACCTCGCCCTCGGCGTCGGCACGCGCTTCAGTGACTGGATCACCCGCCGCCTCGTCGAGGCCTTGGCCACCGAAGGCGAGGACTTTTACTCAGAAGTGAGTAAAACCCCCGAGGGGGGCCGCCCCGCCACCCAGTACCACCTGACGGTCGATCTGGCCAAAGAGGTGGCGATGCTGGAACGCACACCCAGGGGCAAGGCCCTGCGCCGGTACTTCATCGACGCTGAGCGCGCCCTGCGGGAGGGCGCCCCCGCGCCCGCCCTCCAAGCTCCGCCTGCCGATCCCCTGCTGATGGCCCTCCAGACGGTCATCCAGATCCGCGAGGCGCAGCTGGGCATGGAAGCCCGCGTCGAAGCCCAGGCACAGGAACTGGCCGCTGTCCGCGAGGAACTCGACAGCACGCCCATCGTGGGCCCCCAGGTGCGCGCCGTGTACGACCTCGGGCGCCGCCTCGGGCAGCTCATGGGCGACTACGGCCGCGCGTGGCGGATGTTCAACAACCGCTTCGGACTCGCCGGGTACCGCGACCTGCCCCGCAACCGCTACGACGAGGGCCTGCGCTTCCTCCGCCTGCAGATCACCGCGTACACCGGGCAGCCCATGCTGGGCGGTGATCAGGCGTGACCGGCCACCCCCGCAGTTACGTTCAGCCCCTCAGAAACTACGGGGCCAGCCTGACCGAGGTGCAGCCATGAGGCGCCGCACCCGCGTGAACCGCACGCGCGCCGATGGTACGCAGGCTCCGGCCCGCGTGTATCACGGCAGCTACCTCTTCGACCTCACCGTGGCCTCTCCCGCCGTGCGTGACGCCGAGTTCCTGCGCATGCTGGGCACGTACACCACCCGCGCCCTGGTGACCGGCGTGCAGGGCACGTGGCTGCACAGCTACTGGCAGGCGGCCATCCAGTACATCAACAACCGCACAGCCCGCGCGGTGGCCGGCACGCCGCACGACACGTGGCCCGCCCTCCAGATGGTGCAGTGGCGCGGCTGCTGGTGCGTCCGCGTGGTCGCCCGGCAGAACAAGCGCCGCGTGTCCGGCCCCCACCGCAACGATCTGCGCCCCCTGCTGTTCCGGGGGTGGCTGTGACCGCCGTCGCCCTGCCAGTCAGCACGGCCGAGCTGCTGCTGCGCGCCCTGGAGACGGACGCGGAGCGCGGGGAGACCCTGCTGCGCGCCGAGGACCGCGCCCGCCTGCTGGGCGAGCTGCGAGCGGCCCTGACGCCCTGCGCGGTCTGCCAGGGCACGGGCCACCAGCCCACCGACCCCGGGTACCTGGTGCCCTGCCCCGCGTGTGACCTGCCCAGCAGCCTCGCGCAGCACACCCGCCGCATGCGCAGCGCGTTCGCGCACGACCGCGTGGCCCTCGCCCTCCTGGAACGCTGCGGCCTCCGCATCGCCCAGCTGGAGGCCGAGCGCAACCCCTCGGACGTCCAACGTGACCGTGATGAAGTCCTAGCGCTCGCCAAGTCGGGGCAGCTCGCATGAAGGCGCAGAGTGTGCTGCACCTCACGAGCGGCTTTGAACGCGCTATGCTTTCAGGTACCCCGGAGGCTGTAACCGAACACCAGCCAAAGGGTAACCCTCCTGCTGCGCAAAGTTTGGCGACCACGCGCGTGCAGAAGGGTTCCGGGAAAAACTCGAAGATTGTTTGCGGATCTGACAATCCGCAGGCTTGGGCCTGTGACCAGTTTACGCGGCTGGTCATGGCCGGTCAACGTACCGGCAGGGGCGCCCGTGCCCCAGGACGCGTGGGAGTTCGTTCATGAGCACTGAGGATCTGGTCATCATCACCCAGCCTGCGGGCAGTCGTACCCTCGCCCTGCGCGAGTCCTACCTGGGGATCAGTCGAGACGACGTAGTGAAGGCGCTGCTGCTGAACGCCAACGAACGCTGGTACAAGTACAAACTGAAAGAGCGCGAGCAGGCGCGGCACCGCAACAAGGTCGCCCGGGACGGCGGCGAGACCCCGGACGCCGATGAGGGCCTGTGGGTGTTCATGAGCGGCGAACAGTGGGCCGCTGAACTGCTGGGCGTGGCGGAAGTGAAGACGGTCCGCCGCAAGATGGCCGAACTGGTCGAAGACGGATTCCTGAGCGTCCGGGACAACCCCACGAAGAAGTGGGACAAGAAAAAGCAGTGGCTGTTCAACCGCGCGGCGGTACAGGCTGCCGTGGACGCGTGGACAGGCACCCGGCCCACGCCGGACCTCGACCCGAGTGAGGCGGATGGAGTCACCGGGCCCGTAAAGGACGGCTCAGACGATGTGGACATGGATTCCCCTCCCATTCGGACAATTGTCAGTATCGAAGCGGACAAAACGGAGAATGGAAGCGGACAAAACGGCGCTTCCATCCGGACAAATGGGATGAGCAATACCACAGGGATCTCTCCCAGGGATCTTTCCCAGGAATCCTTCCCAGGAGGAGATGCGCACGAGGCGAACGCCCAGCCCAGCTCAGCTGCCCGCTCCTCCTCGGGGGTCGCTGCGCGAGAAACGGCAGGTGGCCAGATCAGTCCCGCCGCCAGCGTGGCGGTGTTGCCGCCTGACGGCGGGGCCGCTGACGCGGCCAATGGTCACACGCTCTCTGAAATCATGGAGACCAGCCACCCCGGACGCCAGGACGGTCAGGCCACGGACACGGCAGAGGTTCCGGGGGCGGCGGGCGGCCCGTCCGGCGATCAGGGCAGCCCTGCGGCCCCCAGCGTGGACGCCCTGCGCCCCATACCCACCCCGGAGCTCAGCACGCGGGTTCCTGCCCGTCCTGAGAGCGCCGAGTACCGCGCCCTGCTGACCCTGTTCGGGAAGAATCTGGGCGGGTACCTCCAGGAGTACACCCGCACGGGCAGCATCCCGCGCACGCAGTGGTTGCGCCTGACGCTCGCCGAGCTGGACCTGGTGCGCGACACCGCCCAGGGTGAGGCGCGCGCCACGCAGGGCAACATGCTCACGCTCGCCGTGCGCGGCCTCGACCGCCTGATCGGCGCGGTGGCTGCACCCCGCACGGCCGCCAGCGGCAGCGCCCGCCCCGCGGTGGCCACCGTCACCCCGAACGGCAGCAGCCTGAACGGCTTCAAGCCGACTGAGCAGGTGCAGGACGTGGCCAGCACTGACCGCTATGGGCAGGGCGCCCGCTGGCAAGCCCGCGACGGTGGCGCCGTGCTCACCATCCAGCGCACCAGCGACAAGCCCACCAAGACCGGGAAGGCCACCCTGTACCATCTCAGCGACGGCCGCACCGTGAACGCGATGGAACTCATGCGGGACTTCGATCATGTCGGGTGACCGCAGCGAGTGGCTGGCCAGCCTGCAGGTCGGCGACACCGTGACCGTGACGCACTACGCGGTGGCCACCCGAGACCAGGCATATGCCACGCTCACGCCCCAGCACGCCCCCGTGGAACGGGTGACGACCCAGCACGTCATGGTGCTAGGCCAACGTTTCCGGCTCGGCTGGGCGAGCAATAACGCCGGGCACTCCACGAGCGGTCCCGCGGCCCGCGTGACACCCGCCGAGGATCTCCCCGCCCTGCAACTCCAGGCGCGGTACAACGCCGTGCTGAACACGCTGCTGCCGCTCGGCATCACCGAAACCAGACTGCTCGAACTCCGCATGCAGAGCGTCCCTCAGGGAGCAACTGACGTGATGACCCCGGAGATCGTGGAGCGCCTGGAGCGGGCGGTGGAGTTGTTGGCGACCCTACGGGCAGACGTGCGGGCCGTGGCCCAGGAGATCGGCATCCGTGCGGATGTCTGGTGGGCAAGCCGGAGGTGAGGCATGACGACCCGACTGCCAACCGAGCTGGAACCGTTCATGGACTGGCTGGACGCGCGGGGCTGGGGGTACAAGGTCAGCCGGACGGACGGCGAGCTGCTGTACCGCGCCCGCTGCGGCCGGAGCGATGGGCTGGGCGGGAGTGATGAGCAGCGCGCTCCCACCCGCTGGGGAGCCCTGCACGCCGCGTACCTGGATGCCCAGCGCAAACGGCGCAGTCGCCGGGGCCGCAAGACGTGAGCCGCTGTCCGCGCTGAGATGCGCGGCAGCGGCCAGCACAGACCCCTTATCGTCCGCGGGCGTCCAGGTACGCAGTCAGCGCTGCCTCAATTAACGCCTGCGGACTCTGACCAGTCTCACTCGAATACGCAAAGGCGCGGACGGCCAGGTGATTATCGATAGCTCCGAAGGCCCCTTGCAGGTCGTGGTACCGGTACGTTGCTGCTGTGTCCGGCGCTTCGCCCACGAGCGCGGCCGTCTCGGGCGTGGCCTCCCAGAAGTTGGTGCTGGGGTTCCCGCGCACCGTGATGCCACAGTCGTGCCGGGGGCAGGAGAAGATGGCGAACTGCGTACCGTCAGCCTTCGTGTAGAAGCTCCCGCTCTGGCTCAGGCCAATGCCGTGTATGGGGCACGCACCTTTGGCGAGGCGTTGGCGTCTGGTCTCGAAGTCCTGTTTGGCCATGGGGGCACTGTAAGCGTGTGGAACTCCTGTGTGTAGCCTGGTCCCACAGACACCCCCCCTGAAAAATGTGTGACATGAGAAAAAGGTGAGTCCGGCAGGCTTGAAGTATGCCAGCCGCCCCGCCTGAACCTCTCCCCTACCTCACCGGCCTCCTGCGTGAGCTGTACCCGTGCGCCGTGCGGGAGGCTCGCGTGCGGGCCGCGCACGTGCACCGGGCCCTGGCAAGAGGAAGCACCTACGCCCGTAAGCGCAGGTGCCTGTAATGCCAGAGTTCAGGAGTTCTAGAACTCTGGAGTCTAGGAGCGCAGCTGGGCGTGCACCCGCTCCCGCAGCTCCGCGTCATCCCGGTACTCCATCAGCAGCACTTCCAGCAGCTCCTCGACCGAGCAGCGCCGCCCCCGCTGCTCCTGCAATTCCAGGGCGTCGCGGCGCAGCATGCCCTGCAACTCGGGCAGCGCGCGGGTGCCGAACTTCTCCCGCTGGGCTTCCTGCCGGGGTGCCCGCAGGGGGCTGGCGTCGCCCTGGCGCTCCGCGCGCGCCGTTTCCTTCCCCTTCTCCATCATCTTCCGCAGGTTGTTCACAGCATCGCCTCCAGTTCGTTCCACAGCTTCCCGAAGTGCCACATCTTCACCGGGTTGTACTTCGCGCCCTTGGCCGCCGCGTACAGCTTCAGGTAGGGGATCGTGGTCTCTGCCACCCGCACCCCGAACTCCTGCGCCGTCGCGTCCCCCTCGATGGCCTCGCGCGTGTCCCGCGTCAAGGCGGGCATGGTGCCCGCGTGGTTCAGCACGATCACGATGGGCAGCCCCGCGTTCCCCTTCCGGGGGAGCTCCATGAGGTCCAGGGTCTGCACGACCTGCGCCAGATCCCCGCTGCCGATGTGGACGGGCAGCACCACGAGGTCCGCGACCCCCGCCGCCTGCATACACACGTCGCGGGCCACGGGCGGCGTGTCGATCACCACGAAGTCCACGGCCCCGCTGCGCCGCACCTGCCGCAGCGTGCTGTTCAGGTCGCGGGGGTCGAGGCGCTCCGTGACCAGGTGCTCGCCCGTCATCTCGGCGGCGTCCACCCACTGGGAGGCGCTGGGCGTCGGGTCCAGGTCCAGCAGCGCCGTGGGCCCGCGCCGCGCAGCCTCCGCTGCCAGGGGGACCGCCGTGCTCGTCTTACCGCTGCCGCCTTTCAGGCCGATCACGCTGATGACTTTCATGCCCACACTCTGACATTCCAGAGTGCCAGAAGTCCAGAGTGCATGATTTCACGAATGGAAGAATGCCAGAACTCTAGAAAAGAGGAATGGGCATGAGATACGGGCCATTCAGCAGCGTGGCCGACGCTGAGGTGTACCTGGGCAAGATCCGCGACCCCGACCGCCGCGCCCAGACCCGCCGCGAGCTGGGCCTCCCCGACGCCAGCCCCAGCCGCGACCCGGACGCCAACTACCTGCCCGCCAGCCAGAGCAACGGGTACAGCGTCGAAGCAGAGTTCCAGGCCGCCGTCGTCAAAGAGCTGGCCGCGTTCGGGTGGCACGTGCAGGAGAGCCTCAAGGGCAGCGAGCGCGGTGGCGAGGTCTGGTACGGGAAAGGCTGGCCCGATTTGCAGGTCTACCGCGCGCCGCGCCGCACGTTCTACCTGGAACTGAAGCAACCGGGGAAAAAGCCCAGTCAGGCGCAGCTCGACTGCCACGCCCGCCTGCGCGAGAGCGGGTACCGCGTGACCGTGGCCTACACCCTCGACCAGGCGCTGCGCGCCGCACAGGAGGAACTGACATGCGAGACCTGACCCTCACGGGCGCCCACGGCGGCACCCTCACCGTCCGCCGCGCCGGCACCCGCACCCGCATCCTCATCAGCGGCACGGGCGCGGGGAACACCACGCTCGACGATTACACCCATGAGCAGATCCGCCAGCTGCGCGACGTGCTCAGCGAGTGGCTCGCCCAGCAGGGGAGGGGAGACCAGTGAGCCGCGCCCAGACGGTGCTCATGACGTTCGACGCCCAGAGCCTCGCCACGCTCGACCGCATGGTGCAGCACGGCGGGTACGAGGACCGCGGCGACTGCGTGCAGGAGAGCCTGAAGATCAACCACCTCTTCCAGCAGCTCGCCGCCCAGGGGTTCACCGAAGTCCTAGTGCGCAACCCAAATGACGACCGGTACGAGCGGGAGCTGGTGATTCCCCGCCTGAAGCACATCGCCCGCCGCGCCCGCCGCAGCCGCCGCACCCGGAGGAACCGCCGATGAGTGACCTGCCCACCGCCGCCCAGGCCCGCATCCTGTCCGAGAACCGCCGCGCCCTGCGCACTGAGGGCGAGGTCATGCGCCTGCGCACCCGCATCTCGAACGCGCTGGAACGCGGGCAGACCAGCATTCAGGTGCAGCCCCGCCTCAGCCCGGACGCCCGGCGCCGCCTGGAAGCCCTGGGGTACACGGTCACCACCTACGTGCCCACCCAGCAGGAAACGGGGTGCGAACCCCACGACACGGTGCGCTGGTGAGTCGCGTCCGCCCGGCCCGTGAAGCCCGCCGCGCGCTCCGGCAGAGTGCCCGCGCTGCCCGCCGCAGCGTCATCCGCGCGCACCTCACCGCCGGGTACCCCCTCGCGGACGCCCAGCGCGCCGCCGCCCGCCACGCCCGCGCCACCCTCGGCCTCGTGCCCATAGCAGACAACGAACCCCACTACCTGCCCGAGCTGGGCCTGACACCACTGGAGACCCGATGAACATGACGGACACGACCCGCTTCTACTTCTTCGGCACGAACGGCCGCCCCGGACACAACCTCTACAGCCTCACGGGCCGCGAATACTCCTACGACGCTCTCAAAGCCGAGATGGGCGTGAACAGCATCGACGGCTGCTACACCAACAGCTACGGCGCCCAGGGCCACGGCCACTGCGTGCACACCCCGAATGGCTGGACGGTCCTGGCCGTCTGCGACTACAGCGACGACCGGCGGGGCGGCTGCAAAGCCGCATTCATGACGCCCGGCCTGCACACCGCCGAGGAGATGATCGCCATGGCCACCCAGTACTTCCCCCGGAAGGTGCAGCGCATCGGGCCCATAACGCTTACGCCGTACACCGGGGACCCCGCAGGACGGGGGTACTGATGCCCGCTCCCCGCGCCAGCCACGTCACCCGCGCCCTCCAGGCCGTGCAGCCCCGCGTGCGCCGCGAGCACCAGATCCGCGCGGTGCTCCACACCCTCGCCCGCCTGGAAGCCGCCGCCCGCGCCCGGGGTGCCCAGTGACCGGCGCGCCCCGCTTCCAGGTTGTGGCCTTCCATGAAGGCGTGTTCGCCGTCGAAGACAGCGCCATCACGCAGGGTCAGGTCCCGGCCGTGGCTATCTTCAACCCCCGCGACCTGATCGACCCGCAGCAGGAAGCCACCGCCCTCGCTCAGCGCATGAATGCCGAGCACGACCAACGGGAGGCCGCTAAGCAGCGCCGCGCGGACCTCCACGCGCTCGTGGACGTCCTGAACGACGCACAGATCGAATGGACCCTGACGACTCTGACACGCAAGGATCGGTACTTCGACGCGTTCGAGACCCTGTTTGGGAAGCGTGACCAGTGACCGCCACCCTGCGCCCCCTGCCCCGCCCGGAGCTGCCCTTGAGCGACACTGCCGCTACCCCTGACACCAGCGACCTCGCCCAGCGGGCCGCCAGCATCGTCCGGCGCGCCGGGCCCGCCCCGCTGCCCCCCGTGTACGCCGCCGCGCGCCGCCAGCTGCTCGCCCTGGCCACCCGCCACCGCCGCGCCCTGCGCCGCGCCCACCCGGACCTGACCGGCGAGCCCCGCCGCGCCCAGCTCCGCGCGGATCTGCAACCCGTGCACCTGGCGCTGGACGCCCTGCGCCGCGCCCACGCCATCCACCTGCGCGCCGCCCAGCAGGCTGCCCTCCGGGAATCCCTGCAGCTCAAGGCTCAGCCCACGGGCTGCGACCCCCTCACCCGGGACCTCGCCCGGCACTGGGGCGCCCCCGAACTGCTGCCCACGGGCGCGGACGCCGTGACCCGCGCCCAGCTCATCGCCACCCGCGCTCGGCCCAGCCTCCGAGCCCTGCGCGCCGCCCGCCGCCACCTCATCCAGCTCGCGTGGGACACCCGCCGCACGGGAGACCGCCACGCCGCCCGCGAAGTGTGCCGCGTCACGGCCAAGGTCACCGCCAGCCTGCCCCGCCCCCACGTGCGCCGCCACCTCATCCGCCGCGCCTGGGTTGCCCGTCCCCACCGCCACGAGAGCCCGGAGGCCGCGCAGGTGTACGCCGCCCTGCGCCAGCAGATCCGGGACCTCACGCGCGTCATCCGCAGCAAGCGCCGCGTGGACCGCGACCTGGGCCGCCTCCGCGAGCACGTGCAACTCACCACGCCCATGCAGCTGCGCCGGGAAGCCCTGACCCGCATCCAGTCCGCCGCCGCCACCCAACCCCAGGCGTACACCGTGCCCGCCCCCAGCCGCGCCCGCCACATCATCAGCAGCCCCGAACCCGGGAACGGCACCCTGCCCCCCATTGACCCCCCAGCCCGCCCGCCCCGCCGCAGCCAGCACGCCCGCGCCCTCCACCGGCACGCCGTGCAACACCTCGCCCGCATGCTGTACATCGCGCATGCGGACGGCTGGCAGTCCCTCAACCTCAGCACCCCCACCGGTCCCGCCAGCGACACGCCCCGCGCCCGCATCACCGGCGGCCTCACCTACCGCGCCACGCTCGACATCAGCGGCGTCATCCTCGACATCGACGCCCTGATCACCACCCACGCCTACCGCGCCGCGCTCGCCGCCCTCACCCCCGACCACCAGCAGGCCGTGCGTGAATACTACGTGCGCCGCCCCGCACGCGGAGACCTGTGCCCCGACCTCCTCGACAGCAAGTACACCCACACGTACCGGGGCTTCGATGCCCTGCTCGACATGCTCTTCACGCAGGGCACCCTCGCAAGTCCGCTTGCAAAGTCAAGGAAAACCAGGGCAGAATAACGTCAGAGTTCAGAAGTGTACCTACAGGCCGCCCACGGGCGGCTTTTCGCATTCCTGAGCGTTCCCACGCCCCCGCCCCACGCCCACACCGCGCCGAGTGCACGGCGTCCCCGCCCTACGCCCCCTGGAGGTGCCCGCATGCCCCACATCACCCACACCGGGCATCCCCATGGTGGATGCACACCGGGAGCAACCCCATGAAGGATGCACCGAAGCGCACGCCCCGGAAGCAGGGCACCACCCGCGCCGAACGCGCCGCACTCCCCAAGTGCACGGGTACCAACCGCGCGGGCAAAGCCTGCGGGCACCCTGCCGGCTGGGGCACCGACCATCCTGGCGAGGGCAAGTGCAAGAACCACGGCGGGGTGGGGCAGAAGGCCAGTACCCGCTACCAGATGACGAACGCCAGCCCGAGCCTGCGCGCGGCCATCGACGCGCAGCGGGCGGACCCGGACCCGCTGAACCTCATGCCGGATCTGCTGCTCGCCCGCGCGCTGCTCAGTGACGGGATCGAGCGGCACAGTGAGGTGACCGAGGCGCTCATCGCGTGGCATGCCAGCCACACGACCGGGTACCTCGAAGCCGTGGATCTGTGGCGTCAGCGCCTGGCGAAGTACGTGGAAGATGCCGAGCGGATGGGCATGGAGCCGGAAGAGGGCCCGCCCCCGCCGCCCATCCCGGAGTCGTTCGAGCGCAAGCCCAGGCAACTGCCGGACCAGAGTGCGTTCATCAGCCTGATCGACCGCGTGACCGGCATCGTCGAACGCATCGAGAAACGGCAGCGGGAAGGGCTGATCAGCCTCACCCTGCTGGACGCCACCCTGGAACGCATGGGGATGGAAGTCGTGTACGCCGCGAAGGAGGTGGGAATCGATGACACTGCGCGCACCGCGCTTCTCGCAGTTATTGAACGGCGCTGGAATGCCGTCCGAATCGACCCCACTACCGGCACAGTCCAGGGGGCTGAGGCAGGCGGCAGAGGGACTCTCCACTAACCTCGGCCTGGGCCTGCCCGTCCCCAGCCACTACCTCGACTGGCTGCGGACCCTGTTCCCCGGCACGTACACCCGGCCCCTCGCGCACTTCCACGAGGAATTCTGGGAGCGCATCTGGGACATGCGCCCAGAGCGAAGCGCCACAGAGTTCTACATCTGGCCCCGCGGCTTCTCGAAGACCACGAACGCCGAACGCGCCGTGATCGCCCTGGCCGCCCGGGGCTTCAAGTACATCCTGTACGTGAAGGAAACGCAGGATCAGGCGAACGACGCCGTGCAGAACATCGCCGCGGTGCTGGAATCCCCGGAAGTGGAGCGGCACTACCCGCTGCTCAGCCAGCGCCAGGTGAACAAGTTCGGCCACAGCAAAGGCTGGAAGCGGGACCGCATCCGCACGGCGTCCGGGACCATCGTGGACGCCGCCGGACTGGACGTCAGCATTCGCGGCCTGCTGCTCGAAGGCAGCCGCCCGGACGTGATCATCCTCGACGACATCGACGGGAAGGAAGACACGCTGCGCACCACGGAGAAGAAGATCCGGCGCATCACCAGCGACATCGTGCCCGCTGGCGCTCCGAACCGCGTGATTCTCGGGCTGCAGAACATCATCAACCCGCACGGCGTGTTCACCCGGCTCGCGGATCTCTGCCCGGATCACCCGGCGGACTTCCTGCTTGACCGGTTCGTCAGCGGCCCCTACCCGGCCGTGTACGACCTGGAATACGAGCAGAGCGGCGTGAACGAACACGGCAAACCCGTGTACCGCATCACCGCCGGGGAGAGCAGCTGGCCGGAAGCGCGCCCGCTGGACATGCTGGAAGCCGAGCTGAACCAGATGGGGCCCACGCAGTTCATCGAGGAAAAGCAGAACGAAGTGGGCCGCCTCCAGGGGAACCTGTACAAGGGCTTCAAGCTCAAGGCCATCCCGCGCCCGCCGCTCAGCGCGTTCCTCGACACCGTGGTCGTCTGCGACCCGGCGGTGACGAACACCAACGACAGCGACAGCAACGGCGTCCGCAGCGGCGGCCTGCTACCCAACGGTCAGATCGTGGGCTTGTACTCGTGGGAAGGGCGCGACAGCGTACCGAACAACCTGAAACGCGCGTTCCGGCAGGCGCTCGCCGTTCAGGCCAGCACGATCATCCTGGAAACCAACCAGGGCGGCGACACGTGGATCACCACGTACCGCGCCGTGTGGCGCGCCCTCGTGGAAGACCCGGACGAACCGCAGTTCACGCGCACCACGCGCATGCCCCGCATGGTGCAGGTCAAGGCCAGCAACGGCACGGGCGGCAAGCGGGAACGCTGGCAGATCGCGCTGGGCGGACGTGAGCGCGGCGAGTTCGTGGAAGCGGAAGGCACCCACGAGGTGCTCTTCGGCGCCCTGAAGCGCCTGCCGGAGCACACGCCCTACGACCTCTCGGACGCTGACGCGTGGCTCTACCTGTACCTCAGCGGCCGGTACCAGCCAGATCACGACGACGACGAAGACGGCAGCGTCGTCACCAGCAACGTCGCCTAAGGAGGTGAACCATGCCCAGACCAACCGCCCAGGTGCAGGTGCCCGTCGCCAGCAGCATCCAGATCAGCGTGCAACTCGCCAGCACCGTCCGCAGTGACCTGCTGGACCTGCCCACCCAGCGCGCCCTCACCCGCAGCCTCAACAGCCCGCTCAGCGCGGACCTCGATGAGCTGCACGCCTACGCGCACGATGACCAGCTGGGCCCCGCCGGGGAACGCTGGAAGGGCCGCAAACCCGCTGATGGCGCTGAAGACGAGTTCCTGACCATGCTGGTCGTGAATGACCAGATCGGCCCGGCCATGAACCGCGAGGTCAGTGACCAGTTCGCCAAGGACCCCGAATGGGACGCCACCAAGGGCGCCGAGAAGCTTGAAGAGAAGCACGAGATCGTCACCGCCGGCACCGACTGGCATCGGGAAGCCGGACTCACGGACGCCGCCAAGGACGCCGCCCGCTCGCGCTTCTGGGCGGGGCGCATGGTGGGCCGCGTGTACATTCCCGACGAGTACCAGGACCGCCTGCTGCCCACCAGCGCAGGCCGCCCGCGCACGCTGGCCGAGGCGCTCGACCTGATCCACGTGCAGGCCGTCGATCCGCGCGAAGGTGGCCCCGTGCAGGACCGGCACGGCCGCACCCTCGGCTACTGGTACGCCTACGACCAGGAGGTCGAGGGCCGCAGCGAGGACCGGCGCGTGGTGGAGGTGCACACGCCCACGCACGTGCACAAGTTCCAGCTGCGAAACGGGGAACTCGAACCGCTCGAAGACATCCCAGCCGACAGTCCCTTCCACGACCCGGCGCAGCCGCAGCGGGCGCGGCGGGCCGAGTACCTCATGTGGCACGCCGACCGGGACGGTGGCACGGCCATCACGAAGACCGCGAAGCACAGCCAGGACCGCCTCACCGTGGTCGTCACGTACCACGGCCGCAACGACGACCAGACCGGGTACCGGCAGCTGATCGTCACGAACGCCGAGCAGCCCAAGAACACGAAGGGGCAACCCGTCGCGTTCCCCATGGGTCCCGGCGTGGCGCTGAACATTCGCGGGCTGAAAAAGCCCAAGAGCGGCACGCAGGGCCTGGGATCGGATGAACCCGACCGGCACACCCCGGACATCAAGGTGGTTGAACCCCTCAACCCCGCCGAGTACCACATTCCCAGCGAGGACGCGTGGAAACGGCGGATTCTGGAGGTGTTCGACCAAGCGTACACGCTCAGCCCCGAAGTGCAGGTCTCGGGCGAGAGCAAGCGCGTCAGCCGCAAACCGTACGACCGGCGTGTCGCGTTCGCCGCGCAGGACACCGGGGCGTTCATCGCCTGGGCCCTGCGCGCCGCCCTGATGCTCGCCGCGCAGATCCTGGGGAAAACGGCCGAGTACCGCGACGTCACGTTCCAACCCAAGATGTACCTGGACGTGGACGCCGTGAACCTCGAAGAGCTGCGGGTGAAGCTCCAGATGTGGGAATCCGGCGCCCTCACCCTCGTCAGCCTGCTGGAAGCCACACCCGGCGTCACGGACGCCGCGAAGGAAGCCGGGCGGATCGAGGAGGGCAAGGGCACAGGAGGCACCCCGGAGAACGATAAGCAGGCCGCGCTTGACCGCCTCGCCAAGGGCGGTGGAGGCGAGGGCGGGGGCGCGTGAGCCCCTGGGATGACCTGCCCGACACGCTGGACGGCCAGCAGCGGCAGGTCGCCCGGGATCTGGACGCCCTGTTCACGGACCTTTGGCAGCACGGCGCCACGGCGTCCCTGCTCGCGGAGATCGACCGCGTGGTGCGCCTCGGCGTGTTCACCGCCGCTGACGACGCCGCGCGCGTCCAGCAGCGGGACCTGCGGCCCGCTGCTCCGCACCCGCCGGAGCTGCTGGCGTTCGCGGAGCAACTGGCGTTCGTCCGCGCCCCCATCGTCCGCGACCGGGCGGTCGAGGTTCTCAGCCGCGCCAGTGCTGGACTGATCAGCCCGTACGCCCGGCTGGCCGCGCAGATGCTGGTCACCGACGCCGCCCGCAAGGGCTGCACGGCCGCCGGGATCGTCGGGGAAGCCACGCACAAGGAATTCATCCGCATACGGGGCGTCCGGGAACCCCGCGCGCACAGCCGGTACGAGGGCACCGTGCGACCCGTGGACGGCACGTGGACCATCGCAGGCATCGACGTCGAAGGCCCGGGCGACGAGCGTCTGCCGTGGAGCGAGAAGGCGTGGTGTGGGCACGGATTGAGGTACTTCAGGAGGTGATGGGATGACGCTCATTGCAGCAGTGATCGAGGATGGGAAGGTGCACATGCTGGGCGACACGTTCACTGGCTTCAATCACGTGAAGGGCCGCGACACCCGCGAGAAGGTGTGGCAGGCCGGTGACAAGGTGCTGGGCGGGGCGGGTAACGTTCGCTCAATCCTGGCCTTCCGGTACGGTTTCGAGTTCCCGCTCGTGCCTGAGGGGCAGAGCGACGACGCGTACATGCGCTTCACGTTCCCTGCAGCGCTGCGCGAATTCCTGAAAGAGCACGTGCACGTGGCCATCACCAACGACAGCGAGGACGGGAACCTCGCCCTGCTGATCGGCTGGCGCGGGCGCATCTGGTGTATGGCTGACGACTTCAGCATCACAGAGGAGGTGTGCGGCTGGAATGCCATTGGCAGCGGCTGTGAGGTGGCACTCGGCGCCCTGTGGGTCACGCGGGACCTCCCCGCAGGCCGACGCCTCCAGGCGGCTGGATTCGCTGCCGAGGAGTACGTCAGCAGTGTGCGCGGCCCGTTCACCGTCGTGGTGGAACCATGACCGCGCTGATGCATCAGCGGCAGGCGCACCTGTACGGCTGCCTGTACCACGCCCTGCACGCCATCACACAGGATCACGGGTGGCTGGCGCACGTCGAGGACATCAGCGAGAACCGCTGGCTGGCCCGCATCCACGACGAGGGCGGCATGATCCGCACGTACTACGCGGACGCCATCACGGGCACGCCCGTCCCGCCGGACTTCTGGGGTCGCCTGCGCGCCGCCATCCCACCCGGCGGCGAGGGCGGCGCGCCCACCACGCACCTGCCCCTGCTGGTGACCGTGGACGGCCTCAGCGGCCTGGGCTTCCACGTGGTCGCCCTCTGCCTGCCCATGGGGAGCCGGGATGACGTGATCATCAGTGACAGCGCCCGCAGCGAGCTGCTCACCCTCACCTGGGATGACTTCCTGGGCAGCGCGTACGCGCAGGCCACGCAGGTGCAGCAGCTGATCACCAACGACCTGCACCGCTACCCGCACGAGAGCGGCGCGGAGTACGTCAGCCGCCAGGACCCCGCCCCGTACACGATGTAAGCCGCCGGGTCGCTGTCCAAGGGACAGGACAAGGCTCCCGGAGCCAACCCCACGCCCGCCCCCCTGCAAGTGCAGCCGGGGGCCTTTCCGTATTGACGCCTCAAGGAGGGCCAATATGCGCAACCTGCACACCCTGACCGCCCTGCTCAACACCACCCTCACCGTGACCCTGCGGCCCCGCCTGGACGGCACCGCCCCGGCGGACAAGAAAGACGACAAGACCCCTGACAAAGGCTCTGGCAAGCGCGAGATGACCAGAGAGCAGTGGGAAGCCCAGCGGCGCACCGAACTCGCGGACGCCAGCCTGGAAAACGTCGTCAAACAGCTGATCAAGGTCGAGGCCGACAACTACGAACTCCGCCGCCAGCAAGCGCCGGACGGCGGCCTCGTGCTGGACGGCGAGCAGCGTAAACGGTGGGAAGCCTTCGAGAAGCTCGGGAAGCCCGAGGACATCGCCAAGGCCATCGAACAGGGTAAGAAAGACCGGGAGGCCGTCGAGAAGAAAGAGAAGGCCGATGCCCTCGCCTCTGTCGCCACCGCCGCGAAATGGGACGCCGAGACCTTCGCCAGTCTGAACGACATGACCCCCGGCCTGGAATGGCGCGTGCAGGAAGTCGGGAAGGGCGACGACAAGATCCAGCAGGCCCAGGTGAAAGTCGGCGACGAGTGGAAAGACGCCGACACGTTCGCCGAGGAGCGCTGGAAGAAGTTCCTGCCCGTCCTGCAAACCGCTGACGGCAACGACCTCGACCCGCAGACGCCCACACCCCGCACGGAGGTCAAAACTCCCACGGGCGGCGCAGGCGGCGGGAAGAGCCGCGGCTACAGCGTCGAGGACGCCGAGAAGCGCCTCGAAGACTCCGGCCAGTACCGGATGTAACCCCCGGGTGCCCGTGAGGGCCCCACCCACACCAGCCCAAGGAGGGCAACACCATGGCCGAATTCAAACCCGGAACCGCTGGCGGTCACGACACCACCACCAGCCACTTCGCCACCCAGCACACCGGCAGCGTCGCCGGTGAACTCATCGACGTGAACCAGCCGGTCGAACTGCGCGCCGATGGCCGCCTGTACAAGGCGAGCGGCGCGGGCACGTTCCTCGGCGTGAGCCCCCGCACCGTGAAGGTCGCCAACCAGGCGCTCACCGTGCACGGCCTCGGCCAGCGCTTTCACGCCAGCGACGCGGGCAGCCTCGTGATCGGCAAAACGTACTACCTGGGCGCGACCGCCGGGCAGATCAGCGACGCGGCCACCGCCGTGGACGCCCAGGGTGCGTTCGTGGCCGTCAGCGCCTACGACCTGACCGTCGTGCGCATCGGCAAGCTCGCCTGAGCCCCGGCCAGAGCCTCTCACCCCACCCCCGAGGAGATCCCATGAAGAAATTCCTGTTCCTGGCCCCCCTGCTCATCAGCGCAGGCGGCGGCGTCGCCACCGCCACCCGCCGCCTGGGCCCCACCGGCACGCACGACCTCGCGTGGCTACGCGCCAACGGCAGCACCCGCCTCAGCACCATCACCGCCGCCGACCTGGAACGCGTCGCGGTCACTGAACTCGCGGCCCACAACCGCCGCATGAACGCCATGGTCAGTGCATTCGCCGTGCGCGTGGACAAGCGCGACGGCGTGGACGCCACCGGCCAGAGACTCACGGGCACCATGACCGAAGTGGACGAGTACGGCCGCGTCCGCACGCAGACCACCGGCAAGCCGGGCGAGACGTACTTCCCCCTGCGCCGCTACCAGTTCGCCGCCGGGTACACCGCAGACTTCTTCCGGAAGAAGACCGCCAAGGACTTCGTGGGCGTGCTGGAAAACGCGCAGGCCGCGCACCGGAAGGCCGTCGTGAAGGAAATCCGCGACCGGATCTTCAGCCCCAGCAACTACGACTTCGAGGACTTCCTGACCGACGGGAAGATCTTCAACGTGAAGGGCTTCTACAACGCGGACGGCATCCTGCCGCCCATGGGCCCGAACCTCGAAGAATTCCTGGGCACGCACAACCACTACCTTGGCTTCACGGCTCTGAACGCTGCGGCCCTCGACGCCATGATCGACGGCGTGCGCGAGCACAACGAGAACGCCGTGGTGGAAGTGCACGTGAACGCCATGCAGGAGGCCGCGCTGCTGGCCATCCCCAACTTTGCCCGTGCGCAGGAGGTGAACGTGCGGGTCAGCGTGAACGACACGGTGGCCACCGGCATCACCGACCGCGCGCAGAACAACAACCGCTTCCTCGGCACGTACCGGGGCGCGGACGTCTGGGCGAAACCCTGGGTGTTCAGCAACTACGGGTACGCGCTGGACATCAGCGACCCGGCCCTGGGCATCCGCCACCCGGATGACGTGGAGGACGAGGGCCTGCGCATGATCGGCCAGATCACCACGTTCCCCCTCCAATCCGATTACTGGGGCGCGGAATTCGGCATTGGCGTGCGCCGCCGTGGGGGCGCGGTCGTCGCGCAGTTCAACAGCCCCTCTGCGGGCACGTACCAGGACCCCACCGGCCGCACCTGGTGAGCGGGGGCGGCCACCGCGCCGCCCACCGCTGACCCTTCACCCCCACCAGCGAGGACCCCACCATGAGCGAACAGAACCCGCAGGACATCACGCCCACCTTCCAGCGCCGCACCCCCAGCGGCAAGTGGGAGACCGTCGATCACAACGGCAAGCCCGTGGACGGTGAGAAGGCCGAGGCCAGCGCCGCCAGCAAGGGCGCTGACGACGATCAGGGCAACGGTCAGGGCAGCGCGAACACCCCGCAGGCCACTGACCGCCGCACCGTGCCCCAGCTGACCGCCGCGCTCACCGCCAAGGGCATCACCATCCCCGATGCCGCCAAACGTGACGACCTCGTGAAACTCGCCGCTGACAACGGCGCGTAACCCCACCCGCAGGAGGTGAGCGCGTGACGAACCCACCCGCACCCGTCCGCACGTACGACGAGACCCTGCTGGACGGCATCACGGTCACCAGTCGGGAGTTCGCCCGCACGTACCTGCGCATGCTGCTGCGCGACCGGCCCGAGATCGACCGTGGTGGCGTGCCCGTCCCCCCAGGGCAGCCCACGCGGCCCCGGGAGGCCACGTGGCCCGCGCACAGCCGCACGGACCAGGAACTGAACCTCGCGCTCGCCCTGGACCGCGTGCTGGACCTCGCGGCGGACCCGCCCGTGAGTTACTACCGACCGCACATCACGGCTGCGCGGCTGTACCTGGGTGACCCGACTCTGTGGCGCAGCCGCGCGGTGGACGGCAGCAGCGAGAGTCGGCGCGACAGCATGGAGATCGTGGGTGCGTGGCTGGCGCAGGGCCGCGCGCTCGACACGCAGATCCCCGCCAGCCTGTACCCCCTCCCGGAGTTCGACGGGGACGGCCCGGCGGAGCCCGGCACGCCGGAGGATGACTACCAGCCAGGCATCCCGCTGATGGTGGGTGGCCTGTGACCCTCTTCCGTGACCTGAAGCGCCAGCTGCGGGATCTGGAGAGCCCCCGGACCATGCAGGACCTGCACAACATCGCGGGCCGCGCGGCGAGCGAGCTGGTCGCGCAGGGCTTCGCGCAGGCCCGAGACCCGGATGGCGTGCCCTGGGCGCCCACGAAACGCCGCAACCCGATCCTCGTGGACAGCAAGGCGCTGCGTGACGGTATCCGCTGGAAGGCGGACAGCCGCGCGGTCGTCATCCGGACCACGGGAAAGGCGAACGAGTACGCAGCGTTCCACCAGGACGGCACGCGGGGCCGCACGCAACCCCTGAACAAGCGGGGCCGCTTCCGCACGCGCAAGAGCACCCAGCGCCTCAAGCGCAGCGTACGGATCGTGTACATCCCCGGCCTGCCCGCCCGGAAATTCCTGCCCCGTGAGGGCGCGATTCCGGCCGCGTGGGCCGCGCGGATCGAGAACGACTTCCGCACGTACTTCCGCCAGCGCTACGGGGGCAGCTAGTGGAATCCCTCGCGCAACAGCTGCAGAACGCCTTGCCGAACGTGCCGGTGTACCTGGGCAGCGAGTGGCTGGAGCAGCAGCCGCAGCTGCCGTTCATGATCCTGCTGCCCACGGGCGGTCAGTACACGGCGCCCAGCGGGCAAGCGCGCCTGGCCATCGCGGACGTCCAGCTGGACACCACCGTGATCTGCAAGGCCGCGCTGTTCGAGGAGGCGCTGCTGCTCGCCGAGGTCGCGTACGCCGCCCTGGCGCAGGGCAAGGACGCCAGCGTGAAGCTCCGCAGCGAGGTGTGGGGCGACTACACCGTCCGCGTCGCGGACTTGACGTTCAGCACGCCCGCCGTGCTCACCCGGGATGACGTGGCCCTCGTGCACGTCAAGACGTTCACGCAGCGCGTGCATGTCACCCCACCCACCAGCACCCCGGAGGTGCCTGACGATGCCGAAAGACCAGAAGGAACCACCCACTTCCAGTGAACGCGCCGCGTTCGAGACCCACCTGACTGACCTGCCCGCGTGGCAGGTCGCTGCCCTGAAGGCGCACACGCGCTGGCCTGAGGGCCGCGAAGTGACCGCCGCTGAATTCCAGGCCGCGCTGAAGGCTGCGCTGGGTGAGGTGATCGCATGACCCTGCCCGGCGTGAAAGTGAAGTTCCAGGACTACCAGCTGGGCCTCGTGCCCGCCGTGGCCGACGCGCACGCGAAGGTGGGTGTCGCGCAGGCCGGGCCGCTCACCCCGCAGCGGTTCACGCGCGGCACGCAAGTCGCGGACACCTACCAGGGCGGGCCCCTCGCTGGGGCCATCGCCGTGGCACTGATCGAGACCAGCCCTGTGATCGGGGTGCGCGTTCCCACCACCACGCCGGGTGCGCCCAGTGCCGTCACGAAAGTCGGGACCGGCCTCGCCGTGATGACCGTGGGCGGCACGCCAAACGACGTGCACAGTGTGCTCGTGACCGTTACCCGGCCCGGCACGCGCGCTGGCGGTGACGCGGCCGTGATCCTCACGGTGGACGGCGCCGCAGGCAGCGAACGCAGCGTGCCAAGCACTGGTCTGCTCGCCATCGCCGGGACGGGCCTGACGGTCACGTTCGACGCTGCTGCCCTGGTCGCCGGGGACACGTACGCGTTCACGACCACCGCCCCGGCGGCCACGGTCGCGGACATCGCCGCCGCGCTGGAGTCTCTGCTCTCCACCCGCCCGGACCTGCGGTTCGTTCACGTGCTCGGGAATGCCACGCCCGCCCTGGTGGCCGCCGTGGACGCAATCCTCGTGGAGCGTGAAACCCGCAACTACTACACGCACGCCCTGCTCGAAGCGCGCCCCCGCGCGGCAGGCGAGAGCATGAGCGACTACCTCGCAGCCATCGACGCCCAGTTCGACGCGGTGACCAGCGTGCGGGTCGCCATTGCGCTCGACGGTGGCGGCGTGTACAACCCCCTGACCCGGCAGGTCGAAACCCGGAACGCCGCGTGGAAACTCACGGCCCGCCGCGCCACGGTCGAGATCGGTGAGAGCCCGTACCGCATCCGCAGCGGCGCCCTGCCCGCCATGGACGGCACGCTGGCGTTCGACGCGAACCTCGTGGGCACTACGGGCCGCTTCGCCAGCCTGCGCACCCACGACGGACGCGACGGGATCTACGCCAGCGACTGGCCGCTGCTCGCGCCCGAGGGCAGCGATTACGGGGCGGTGCAGCGCCGCGAAGTGGCGGACCGCGCCGCGCAGCTGGGCTTCATCGCCGCCATGGACTTCCTGGGCGAGGACCTGCCCGTGGACACCACCACAGGCCGCGTGCTGGAAACCACGGCCGCCGCGTTCGACACGTTCGTCGAGGGCCGCATCCGCGCGGGCATCGGCGGGAACGCCAGCGGCATCCGCGTGCGGTTCGACCGCGAGGTGAACATCCTCAGCACGGAAGCCATCGCGTTCGACCTGAGCGTCATCCCACTGGGGTACGCGAAGTACATCACCGTGCGCGTCGGGTTCCTGAACCCCATGCTGGCCGCGCAGACGGCCGCCGCGCCCGCCGCGCCCACGGACGGAGGTAGCTGATGCCCAAGATCGACATTACGGACCCGCGCATCACGTTCGCGCGCGTCACCATCAACGTGGACGGCGAGGAAATCTTCGCCAAGTCCATCTCCTACAGTGACGGCACGCAGTTCAGCCAGGTGGAAGGCAACGCGGGCATGAGCCTCGGCACCACGGACGGCCTGTACGCCGCGGACGAGGGCACCATCAGCCTGTACGCCGACGAGGCCGCTCAGGTGGTCGAGAAGTTCGGTGACAAGTTCTACGAGAAGACCTTCACGGTGTCCGTCGCGTACGAGAAGAGCGGCAGCAGCCAGCTCACGAAAGACGAGCTGATCGGCGTCCGCTGGACGAAACGCAGCGTGAACGACCAGAGCGGCGGCGACGGCCTCACCCGCGACTTCAGCTACAAGCCCGCCTACATCAAGTGGAACGGCAAAAACCCGCGCAGCAAGATGCCCGCTGGCGCGAACTAACCCCTCATTCAAACGAGCCGGGCGACGCGCTGATCGTCCGGCCTAGACACTCTTTTTTCCGATTTCAGCCCAGGAGGGCCCCACCATGAGCGAACAGACCCCCCAGACCACCCCCGCCCGCCCCGACACCTTCGCCGGAGCCACCCGCCAGCAGGTGCAGGCGTGGCGTAACGAGTACGGCGAGGACGCCGTGAAGACCCTCAGCATTCCCCTGGGTGGTCGCCCCTTCCAGGTGATCCTGCGTAAGCCCGGCCGCCTGGACTACGAGAAGCACACAGAGACCCTGATGAAGCTGCGCGAGGGCAAGGTCGCGCAGGCCATGAGCGCGAACCGCGCGCTGGTCATGACCTGCACGCTCGCGCCGGACACTGCGACGCTGGCCGCTGCACTGGATCAGTACCCGGCCCTGGCGGACAAGCTGGCGGAGCCCGCGCTTTCCATGGCTGGTGCGGACGCCGAGGTGCGCGAAGAGACGTTTTAGGGACAGGTGGGATCGTCTGTACGGCAGCACGAAACAGGGTGACATCGGGTACCTGAGCCGCGCGCTGCTCGCCTATCAGTTCTGCGAGCGGGACGCGGACGGCAGCCCCAGCGACCTCGCCCGGCTGGGCGCGCTGTGGACCGCGGACTACCAGGTGCACCACCGGGCTTTCATGCGTGGCTTCACGAAAGGAGGTGAGGACTGATGGGCAAGAGCGTGGACTGGATGTTCCGCATGATCGACCGCGTGAGCCAACCGGCCAGCGCCATCCGCAGCCGGTTGGAAGCCGTGGAGCGCACCGTGCAGCGCGTGGAATCCGTAACCAAGCGCAGCGGCGGCGCGTTCGGCGGCTGGGCCCGGCAAGGTGAGCAGGGCGCCCGCAGGGTCGAGCAGGCCTTCGAGCGGGTGCAGAAACGCGTGAGCGCCACGCACCAGCAGTTCCAGGGCCTCTCCCAGGTGCTCCAGACGGGAGCGTTCGTGGGTGGCGCAGTGCTCGGTGGGGCCGGGTACCTGCTCGGCAAGGCGCTGGGCGGCATGGGCACCCGCGAGGGCAGCCTGGAAAGCCTGAGCGTGCTGCTCAAGACCCGCAACCAAGCGCAGGTCAAGGCCGCCGCCTCCTGGGTGGATCAGTTCGCGGACATCACCCCCTTCCAGGACACGGACGTCATGAACAGCGTCCGGCAACTGCTCGCCGCGCAGTTCAAATTCAAGGACGTGCAGGGCATCGCGCGAATCACGGGGGACGCCGCGAGCGCGCTGGGCAGCAACACGGCGGACGCGGCGTTCAAGTGGGAAGTGATCAACAGGGCGCTCGGCCAGATCCAGGCCAAGGGTCGCCTCCAGGGTGACGAGATCCTGCAGCTGAACGAAGCCGGGATCGGCACCGACAAGTACCTGAAAGCGGCGTTCGGCAAGGACTACCGCAAGCTTCAGGAGGCCGGGAAGATCAGCGGCACGGCGGCCATCAACGCCATCCTGAAAGGCCTGGACGAAGAGTTCGGCGGGGCCATGGACCGCATGAGCAAAACGTTCAGCGGCCTGACCAGCACCCTCGCGTCGCGCCCGCAGCGGCTCATGGGCATGCTGTTCGACGCCGGGGGCCTGGACGCCCCGAAGAAAGTGCTGGAGAACCTCGTGACCCTCACGGACTTCAGCCGGCCACCGGGCAGCCTGATCGCCCGGCGCTTCACGCGCCTGGGCAAGCAGCTTATGGATAGCCTGTTCGGCCCGCTGGCAGATGCCACAAGCGGGAACGCGGGCGTGGACACCCTGAACCGCGCGCTGGATCAGATCGAAGCGGCGGGCCGCTGGTGGAGCGTCAACGGCCCCACGGTCATGGCGAACGTCAAGGGGTTCGGTGAGGGCCTGAAGGCCGCGGCGGACGGCGCGCTGCTGCTCGTGAAGCCCCTGGGGTGGATCGTGGACAAGGTGAGTGCCCTGACCGGCGGGAGCGGCAGCGGCGGCGTCGGCAAGGTGCTGGGCTTTCTCGCGGGCGGCGCGCTGATCGGCAAGGCCGCGAACCTGCTCACCCTGGGCGGCGCAGGCAAGGCCGCCGGGTGGGTGGGCCGCACCCTGCTGGGCGGCGTGAAGGGCGCTATGGGCAGCTTCCTGACCCGGGGCGTGCTCGGCGAGATCCTCACCAACCCGGCGGGCAAGCTCGCGGGCCTGCGCGCCGCGCTGACCGGTGTGGGCGCCGCTGGCACGGCAGGCTCGGCGGCCATACCCGTGATCGGCTGGGTGATCACCCTGCTGACCACCATGGATCAGCTGGGCAAGCGCCTGTACGGCACGTTCGAGGGGTTCACGAAGGTGATCGATTTCCTGAGTGAGGCGTTCAAGCGACTGAAGTTCGCCATGCCAGTGGACATGCGGACTCTCCAGGCGTTCGGCCTGGCGCTGCTGCGCGGCGAGGGATGGGGAGGGGCGCTGAAAGCCGCAGCCGGGGCAATCACGGGCCTACCCATGACCGGCCCCACAGCAGCACCGGCAGCCGGACCCGGCGGGAGTGCCAGCATCGCGGCGCTGACCGGCGTGGCCCAGCGGCTCGGCATCGACCCGCAGGCGCTGCTGGCCGTCGCGTTCAAGGAAAGCAGCCTGAACCCGGCGGCGCTGAACTCGGCGAGCGGCGCGAGCGGCCTGATCCAGTTCCTGCCCAGCACCGCTAAGGGTCTGGGGACCACGGCGGACGCCATCCGCGCCATGACCCCGGAGCAGCAGGCGCCGTACATCGAGCGGTACCTGCGGCAGGCAGGGGTCGGTGCGGGCAGCAGCCTGGAACAGATCTACGCGGCCGTGTTCGCGGGCAGCGCCAGCAAGACGGGGCGCGTGCTGTACACCCAGCAGGACGGGAAGGCGTACACGGACAACGCGGGGCTCGACCTGAACAAGGACGGGCAGATCACCAGCCAGGAAGCCGCGCTGGCCGCTGCGAACGCGTGGCAGGCCAGCGCGGGCACCTTCGCTCCGAACCTCACCGTGAACCTGTACGGCCCGACCACCCCGCAGGCTGTGCAGGACATCAGCACTGGCGTGCACGGCGCGCTGACGACCATTGCCCTCGAACAGGGCTCCGGAGGTAGGCAGTGACCAGCCCCATGCGCGCGCCCGCCCTGCACGACCACCTGGTGCTGCTCGACGGCGGTAAGCGCTGGCCAGTTCCCGGCTGGAGTCGCGTGACCGTCACCCTCGCCGCGAACGTGGACACGCAGGCCACGCCCGGCGCGGGCACGGCCGCCACGCAGTTAAACGAGGCCACGGCGGACATCGAGGTGCAGGTGACGATGACCACGCACGAGCAGTGGACGGCGTACCAAAGCCTGCTGACCGTGCTCCGCCGGGGCACGAAGGCCGGACCCGCCGTGTTCACCAGTGCGCACCCGGAGATCACGGCCCGCCGGGTCAAGCGCCTGTATTTCGTGTCCGAGACACCGCAGCCGTACAGCCCAGCCACGGGGTACAAAACCACGCTGAAGTTCAGCGAGCGCCTGAAAGATAAGGCGCAGGCCACCGCCATCGGAGGTGAGCAGCTCGTGGTGCCCAGCGCGGGCGGCACGAGTGCTACGGGCGCACCTACAGCCGTGGCAAGCACCGCACAGGGGCGCGCGGTCGCGCAGGCCGCCGCCCAGACGCTCATCGGGCCCCCGGCGCCGGCGGATGGCGGACGGGCCAATACCGCCATGCCCGGCTACTGCTCGGCGTGGGTGCGCGTGGCGGGCACCAAAGCAGGACTCGATCCCAAGCTGTTCGGCGCCTCAGCGCTGGCCACCGAAGGGAACTTCAAACGCGCGGGCCTCAGCCAGCCGTGGACGGCGGACAGCCAGCGCACCCTAGAGCCTGGCGACATCGTGTTCTGGGCGAACGATCCCAGCGGGTTCGGGCACACCGGGATCGTCGTGGGCCGCGACGCGGACGGCATGCCCCTCATCGCGGGCAACAACCTCGTCACGGCCAAGCAGACGAGCGGCAAGGACGCGCGGGGCATCGTGCGCCTGGATCAGCTCAGCACGGCGAACAGCCAACCCACCAGCGTCGGCAAGCCCGGCGGGGTGCCCAAAGCGCCCGTGGTGCAGGGCCCCGCGTACCCCGTGGGCGTCCCGGGCTTCGCACCCAGCAACAACGTGCCGGGGCCGAAATGATCAGTACACGCTGACGTTGAAGTTCACGAAGCCCCGCCCAGGACTCGTCACGCAGGCCACCGTGTACGCGCGGTTCACCCCCTGGAACGTGTTCAGGGCCGCGCCGCCATCATCGATGTCCCGGCACTTCAGTTTTGACGTCCACGTGTTCGCTGGACGCTTCCCTGTCGCCAGTCCAATGAGATCCGAAAGGATGCTCGTCTCGAAGAAGGTTTCGCTGAACGGCCAGTCCTGCGCGCCCAGCCACAGCCCGGCGGACACGACCTTCGTGCCGTCCCTCAGGACGAATGCCTGACTGGCGGGCAGCCCCGGGGATTCCGGGCGCAGCCCGTACGTGTAGGACTTCAGGGTCGAGGACAGCGGCACGGTCGTCTGGTGTTCGCAGGTGTACAGCTTGCAGAACGTCGCGGCTGGGAATGACGTGGCCGTACCGATCAAGGGCGCGGCTAAGGCGGACGTGACGGCGAGAGCCAACGCAAGAGCAACAGGTTTCACCCCCCAGCCTTACCACACAGGAGGCCCAGCATGGCCGTCATTTCAGCAGCGGGCGTTCCTTGCGGGGCGCCCAGTTCGTTCACCCTGCCGCTCACGGGACGTCCGTGGGCGGACCTGACCCTCGCTCAGCCGGGTGCGCCGTTCGCCGTGGGGGACCGCGTGCAGGTGGCCGTGCAGGACGGCCCGACCTTCACCCTGACTGTGGAGCGCATCGGCCCACGTGGCGGGTTCGCTCGTGTGCGCCTGGTGGGCGGCACGGGCGGCCTGAGCCAGGACATCGAGGCCCGGTACTACCGGGCGATCCCAGCGGCGACCGTCGTGCGCGAGATTCTCGCGGACTGCGGGGAGACGCCGGGGGACATCAACCTGCCGGGCACCCTGGCGGCGTGGGTGCGCGCGGCGGGCCCGGCGCACGAGGCGCTGCGGGCGCTGATGATGCGATTCCCGGAGCGGGTGTGGCGCATGGACCCCGATGGGCGCGTGCACGTGGAGGCACCGGGCTGGCCGGACGCGCCGGGCGCGGTGGCTGTGGAGACCGAGGACGCGGCGGCCGGGACGTTCACGGTTGCCTTCACGCCGGGCCTGCTGCCGGGGATGCGGGTGACCCTGGCGCGCGGGGACGAACTGCTCGCCAAACGCGTGACGCGCGTGACCCATGCGCTCGACGAGGTGTACGGGTACCCGCGCCCACAGGTGCAGCAGCGCACCGTGATCGGTACCGGCGACGGGCAGGACCAGGGCGTCACGGGCCTCGAACAGGCGGTGCAGCGGGCCGTGCGCTGGGTGGATTACCTCGCGCTGTACGAGGCGGAGGTGATCCGGGATCACGGGAACCACGAGCTGGATCTGCGGCCCATGCACCCGCTGCTGCCGGAGATGACCCGCGTGCGTCTGGTGCAGCCCCTGCCCGGGGCACGCGTGAAGCTGAAGGCCGGGGGCGTCGTGGTGCTGAGTTTCCAGGCGGGCGACCCATCGCGGCCCGTGGCGCTGCATTACGGCGCGTGCGAGCTGGAACTGCTGGAGGTCTCCACCGGGCGCGGTCAGGTGATCCGCGTGGACGATGATCGGGGACAAGTAAGCCCCGAAGACAAGCTCTACCAGCGGCCTCACGTGCGGGTGCAGGACGCCGCCGGGCAGATCGTGGAGCTGTGGGCGCAGCCCGGGAAGGAACGGATCACGGTGCGGGACAAGGCCGGGCAGCAGCTGGAACTGAACGCCGCGCCGGGTCAGGAACGCGTGACCCTGCGGGACCAGGCCGGGCAGCTGCTCGACCTCAACCCCGTGACGGGCACGGTGAACGTCACGGCCATCACGACGGTGAACGTCACGGCGACCAGCGTGAACCTGGGCGGGCCGGGCGGCTCGCCGGTGGCGCGCGTAGGGGACAGCGTGAACCTGCAGACGGGCCAGATTGTCAGCGGCAGCCCGACCGTGAGGGCCACCTAGTGGGCCTCCTGCACAGTCCAGGCCTGAGTGGCGTGCAGGGCGCGCTGTGGGAAGTGCAGCAGCTGGCGCAGGCGGCAGGCATCCCCCTGCCCCCACCGTTGCAGCTGCCCAGCCTGCCGCCGCTGGTGGGTGGCTGTGACGCGCAGGCGCTCGCGGCGGCCCTGGGCGCGGAGGTGGCGCAGGCGCTGGGTGAGCAACTGCAATTACCGGGTGTGCAGCAACTCCTGACCGGGGATCTGGCGGGCGCACGCAGCGCCGTGCTGGGTTACCTGGGCACGCTGGACACCCTGCGCGGCCCACTCCTGGCGGACCTCGCGGACGGACAGGGCACGCTGGGGGCGCTGGGGCAGGCGCAGGACACCCTGAGCGGCCTGCGTGCCGCGCTCGGGCAGCCAGGGGGCAGCGCCCTGGCCGGGGACGTGATCAGCGCCGTGGCCGACGCCTGCCCCGCCGTGGGTGGCCTGCTCGCGTACGCAGAGGGCACCCTGGCGGGCATCGAGCAGCAGGTGCAGGGCGTGAGCAGCGCGCTGAGCGCCGGACTGGACCGCCTGAACCAACTGACCAGCCTCCAGGGTGCCGCCGAGGCACTGCTGGCGGAACTGGACGCACACGTGGACATCCAGGCGGCGCTGCTGGACGTCGTGAACGGCATGAACTTCGGAGGTGGACCGTGAGCTATTTAGGAGTGGATTTCTCGACCCGTGCGGGACTGACCGGCGAGCTGGTGGCCGGGCGTGACCTGCTGGTCGAAAGCCTCGCGCGTCGCCTGCGCACCCGCCGGGGCGCACTGTTCTACGACCCGGAGTTCGGGAGTTACCTGCCCGACTACCTGGGCGAACGCGTGGAGGACGCCGGCGCAGAGGCCGCAGCGATCTGCCAGCTGGATCTGGAAGAAGATCCGCGCGTGATCAGTGCCGCCGTGACCGTCGAGCAGGTGGCCCTGGAGGGCGTGCAATTGCGCGCCACGCTGGACACGATCACCGGGCCCATCAGCCTGATCGTGGACGCCGTGCACGCACCGGACGCACTGCCCGTTGTTTCTGAGGGGGTGCCGTATGGCGTTGGCTGACCTGATCCGCCCACGCTCGCGCGAGCAGGTCGTGGGCCGCATGCTGAACGTCCTGGCCGCCGGACGCGGGGACGTGAACCCCGTGAACTTCGCGCCCACGAATTACGTGCCGGGCGACCCGCTGCGGACCCTGCTGGAACTGACTGGTGAGGGCGTGGCGGACGTGGAACGCACGGTCGAGCAGCTGGGCCTGGGCGGGTACCTGAGCACCGCGCACGGCGCGTGGCTGGACGCGCTGGTGGAGAGTCAGTACGGGCTCTCCCGTCAGGCCAGCACGTTCGCGCGGTTCCTCGTGCGGTTCAGCGCGCCGGTCACGACCGGGCTGCAGGTGCCCGCCGGGATGATCGTGGGGACCGGGACGGGCCTGCGGTACACCACGCGGGAGGCCGTCACGCTGGAACCCGGCGCGAGTGCCGACGTGCTGGCCGTTGCGGACAGTCCCGGCGCGGCGTACAACGTGCCCGCCGGGACGATCACCGTGCTGCACACGCCGCTGCCGGGGCTGAGCGTCACGAACCCGCCCGGCAGCCTGCTCAGCGGCGGCGCGGACACGGAAACCGACGACGCCTTGCGCGTCCGTGCGTCCGGCCGCTGGGCGGAACTCGGCGGGGGCGCCACGCGCCGCGCCTACGAATTCTGGGCCTTGACCTCGCACCCCAGCGTAGACCGCGTGCTGGTGCTCGACGAACACCCGCGCGGGCAGGGCACCGTGGATGTGGTGCTCTGGGGCGAGGGTGGCCTGGGCAGCAGCGTCGTGACCGCTGCAGACGAGTACATTCAGGCGCGGCGGCCCGTCACGGCCGACGTGCAGGTGTACAGCGCGCACGAGATCAATACGCCGGTGCCGCTGGACGTGTACGCGCCGGGCGCTGATCCGGTCAGTGTCACCGCGCAGATCCAGCAGGCTCTCGCCGCCCTTCAGCGGAGCCTGGGCATCGGCCAGATCCTGTATCACAGCGCCGTGATCGAGGCGGCCATGCTGCCCGCTGGCGTGCTGGACGTGACCACGCCACTGCGCGACACCCACCCGACAGGCGTGGAGGTGGTGACCCTCGCGCCAGCCATCACCTTCCGGAGCACTCCGTGACCGTGACGTACGCGGCGTACCTGACTCGCCTGAGTCGAATCAATCCCATCGACTATCAGGATGCCGGTACGCAAGAGCACCTGAACGCCGTGGCGGCAAGCCTGGAGGACGTGCAGGCCCGCGCGCGGGCCGTGATGCTCACCCGCCTGATCCTCAGCGCACCCGAGGACGCCCTGACCCTGATGGGCGCAGAGCGCGGCCTGCGCCGCTTCCCGGACGAGCCGCTCGCCACCTTCCGGGCCCGCGTGCGTGGCGCGTGGGATTACTGGCGGCTGGCGGGCACCGTGCCCGGCATGGAGTTGATCTTGGCGCAGGCCGGGTACCGGGCGGTGATCGTCGAGCACTTCCGCGATCCGGACCCTGAGCGCTGGGCGGAGTTCAGCGTGGTCGTGCAGCCCCTGAATCCCATCGTGACGACCGCGAAGTGGGGGGAGAGCGCCACGTGGGGCAGCGGCCAGCACTGGGGCATCGACCCGAACGCGGTGCCCACCCGGTACCTGCCGGACCTGATCCGCGATTTCAAGCCCGCGCACGCGAGGTTACGCCGCCTCACGTACTTCCCCCGGGGCCGCTTCTGGGGCTCGACCGCGCAGTGGGGCGAGGGCCGCGACCTGACCCCGCAGCCGCAGCCCGGCTGGGGCGTGTGGACGGGGTACCAGACGGTCACGCCTGCCGAGGACCGCACGGACAGCGGCGCCGCGTGGGGCGAGAGCGACGCCGAAATCATCTACGACCTGGAGGGCCACCATGCCTAGAGACCTGACTGCCAACCCTGAATTCACTGACACCATCACCGTCCCCCGCGACGGTGAGGGCATCGACGCCGGGGACGTGAACGCCCCCATGACCGACCTGCTGGGCAATGACCTGTACCTGCGGGCGCAACTGGCGGACCTGACCCGGACGGTCGAGGAAATGCGGAAAGCGGCGGGGGGCTTCGTGCTCGTGGCGCCCGCCGGGCTGACGCTGGAACCCGGGCAGACCTACGCGTTCCCGGCGGCCATCGCGCTGGGCCGTCAGGCGGGGTACGCGAGCGACGTGACGCTCGCCATGCTGGACCTCCCGGCGGGCGTCACCGCTACGTTCACGCCCGCCGTGCTCTCCGGCGCGACCGTCACCTCGACCCTCACGCTGAACGTCAGCGCTGGGGCCGTCGCTGGGCCGTACAACCTGCGGGTGCAGGGGACGGGCGCGGACGGGAAGATCAGCCAGGCGCTCATCGCCACGCAGGTCACCGCGCAGACCCAGCAGCCCACCTTCACGATCAGTCCGGGCAGCACGTCGGGCAGCATCGACCGGGGCGCGGGGGAGACCAGCGAGGCGTTCGTGTTCGGCGTGACCCGCGCCGGGATGTTCGGCGCGGACATCCAGTTCAGCGTCGTGAATCCCCCGGCGGGCATCACGGCCACGTTCGCCCCGGCCACGGTGTCCGGCGCGGCGGCCGTGCAGCCAGCGGCGACCACGCTGACCCTCACGGCAGCGGGGAGCCTGCCAGCGGGCACGTACACCATTCAGGTGCGGGCCGTGAGTGGCAGCATCGTGCGCACGCAGGCCCTGAGCCTCACGGTCACGGCCGCGCAGCAGGCGGGCGACGATGATTACACACTCACCGTCGTGTACGACGCGGGCGACTACCGCACGACGAACGGCGCCACTCTCTACATCAACCGCCAGAACGGGTACACCGGGCCCGTGGAACTGCGCGTGATCGGCGGGGTGTCCCCGACCGAACCGCTGATCCTCGTGAACGGCAAGATCGGCGGGGACACCGTGTACGGGAACACCGCGCGCCTCATTGCCGATGGCGCGGGCCGCGGCTGGACGAACGCCGGGGTGGCGGACCTCCCGGACAACTACCCGCTGACCGCGACGTTCGGCATGGTGCGCGGCAGCGCCGAAATCGAAGGCAAGACCGTCACGCGCTACGCGAGCCTGGAGTGGCGCTGGGGCAACAGGAGCTACTGATGACGACACTGATCCAAGTCCCGAAGCCTGACCTGGGCCGCCCGAACGATTCGCGCCTCACGCAGGCGTACCTGGACTCCCGCCCTGAACTGAAGAACCTGACGCCGTTTAACCCGGCCACAGACTTCGACCTGATCGACGCCATCAATGACGCGTTCGGGCGGCTGCATGCGCTCGTGCAGTACGCCGACCCGGCGCTGTACGCGCAGATGGTGGCCGCGCGGGATCAGGCGGCCAGTGATCACCAGGCCGTCCAGGGCGCCCTGCTCGGCCTGGACGGCATCACAAATGAGCTGCGCCAGTTGGCCGGCGTGTACAACCTGGGCCGCGCCCCGCAGGCGGGCGATCCGGCCGGCACGTACCGCGTGGCGGACACGCTGGTCAGCTGGGACGGCGCGGCGGTGACGGCCACGAGCGCCGTGCTCGCCACCACCGCGACCGTCACGACTCAGATCAGCACGGCGCTCAGCAGCCGCCAACTGTGGGAGCGCATCTGGGCGACCGTTCAGGAGGGCGGGAACGCCACGATCATCGCGTTCGGGGACAGCATCACGCAGGGCTTCCTGGGCAGCAGTGGGCAGATCAGCGCAACGCCCTGGCCCAGCGTGCTCCAGGGCCTCCTGCGCGGCGTGTACGGTGCGGGCATCACCGTCGTGAACAAGGGCGTGGGCGGGAACCGCACCACGGAACTCCTGAACCGCTTCGGGGCCGACGTCCTCGACCTCGCGCCGCAGGCGGTCATCATCGCCATCGGCACGAACGATCAGGTGGGCAACGGCAACGGCCCGCGCGTCCCGCCCGCGCAGTTCACGGAGAACGTGGAGTACATGGTCACCGAACTCACCCGGCGCGGCATCGCCGTGGCGCTGGCCACGCCCGTGCCGTTCCTCACCAACGAGGCTGGGACGCGAGGCGCGCTGGCGTACGGGCAACTGCTGCGCGGCATCGCCGAGCGGTACAACTGCCCCCTGCTCGACAGCGGGCAGCTCTACCAACCGACCAGTGAGGGGCGCGGGCGGCGCCTCGCGCAGAGCCTCCCGGACAACGTGCATCCCGGCACGGACGCGGACTACCGGATGCTGGGCGCCATCATGGCGCACGGGCTCATGGCGCACGGTATTGCCACGGCGGACGGCTCACGCGGCTGGACGGATGATTTCAGCCGCGCCCGTGACCTGACCCTGGGGGCCGCGTGGCAGGTGACGGGCCTGGACGCCCCGTACTACGCCTATGCGGTGGGCGGGCAGTTCATCTGCTGGCACACCAACGGCAGCGTGCGGTTCGTGAACAACGCAACTGGCATGGCCGCCGCGCAGCGGGCCGAACTCACGCACCGGTACGCAGGCAGCGGCGCCGGTTACATCGGGCCGCTGGTGGGCGCGACAGCAACACCCGCCGACCCGCTGAAGAACGGGTGGTGGTGGACCATCGTGGCCGGCACCGCGTACCTGTTCGACCCCCAGAACAACCAGTTCACGACGAATGTCACCCCCTACGCGCTTGGCCGCGAGTACACCATGAGCCTGGAACGCAGCGGCGGACGCATCGTCGCGCAGCTGGACGGCGTGACGGTGTTCGACGTGGCGGACAGTGGCCCGGCTGGTCTGCCCGGCATCGCCATCGGCAGCGCCGATTTCAACGACCACTGCAACACCGCACTGGCCTTCCGGGCGGCCAATCTCACCCCGGCCGCTGGAGGGGGCGGTGGCACGTACCTCGGCAGTGCGGCGGTGAGTGGCGCGCAGACCAGCGCAGCGACAGCACCGGCAGACATCGCGGGGTACGCGGTCACGTTCACAACGGATGGCACCCGTCGCGTGAAAATCTCCGCTGCCGTGAACGCCTGGAACGGCGGCTCGCAGGGGTCCGCGTACGCCCGGCTGCGGATTGACGGACAGACCAGCCAAACAGTCCGCGTCGGCTACGTTCCGAACGCCCTGTGCGTCCACAGTCTGCTCTGGGACGCCGGGATGCTGCCCGCGGGGACGTACACCGCGCGCCTCCAGGGGTGGACGGTGGACGGCACTCAATCGATGGTTGTGGATGCCATGACCATCATCGCGGAGGGCATCTGATGCAACGGTACGCACTGATCAGGGCCGGCACGGTGGGCGTCGTGCTCATCACGACGCCCCTCACCATCGACGCCATTCGCAACGGGTGGGATCACATCGAGCCCAGCGAGACGGCCGAACCTGGTTGGACGTGGGACGGGGAAACCCTGAGCCCGCCGCCTGAACCCGACCCGGTGAAGGTCGAGCGCGCCGAGGTGAAGCAACTGTTGGAGGGGCGCATCGCGCTCTTCCCCCGCCTGCTGGCGACTCGCGCCACCACTGAAGAACAGACCGACCTGCTCGATGAGATCGAGGAAATTACGCAGTACCTACGTGGACTGGAGGAATGACATGCGCCTGAACCTACCCCCACGCTGTCAGACCTGTGGCCGCCGCCTGACCATGAACACCGTGACTGGGTACTACGAGTGCGCGTATGACGGCTACAGCACCGACCCCAACACGCAATCTGCACCCGCAGAGGTCCCCGCTACCACGCAGGACGCCCCGGCGCCCACCGACACTGAGTAACCCCAGCGCGCATTGACCGCATGGGCAACCCACTTACCGCTTTTGCTTGCGTTGAATGACGACTTCCAGGCCCAGCACGTCCAGCAGCTGCCGCCACCTCTTGGGCATCAGTGAGGTGCTGGCGGTGAGCATCCGATTGACATAGATGCGCTCGACCTGCATGCGCTCGGCCAGCACGTCCTGCGTGATGCCGTCCTCTTTCATCATCGCCTTGACCTGGCGCACGACTTCCTTGTTCATCCTCGGCACGCTAGCACCCCCGGGTAACGTTTTTTCACGCGCTACACGGCGTCTAACGTTACACGCGGAGGCGCGTGCAACTGCAATTCAACCCACACCGCCCGGCCACCTCGGCAGCCGGGCGGTTCTCAACTCGCCGAGTGGAGGCCCCATGCGCCACATCCCCCTCGCGGCCCTGACGCTGACCCTGCTGCTCGCCACCGCGCAGGCCGCCACGACCCCCGTGTGCGCTGTGCAGGTCACCACCCGCAGCAGCTGGCTGGGCCGCATCGTCACCGTCACGCCCGCCCCCAGCTGCCCGCCGAACGGCAAGGCGTTCTTCCGCTTCGCGTCTCGCACCGGCACGCAGCCGGACAGCCCGCCCGGCGTCTTCGACCTGAGCCCAGGAGAGCAGCTCACGCGCAGGGTGCCGCGCGACTGGTGGGTCGAAGTCCGGGACAAGTACCTGCGGTTCACTCGCATCAAGGAGGTGGTGAAGTAAGTGGAGAAATTCCTGATCGTCCTTTCGGCGAGCACCCTGGCCGCGAATGAACTCAGCGGCCCTCAGTTTCCGTTCACGCAGGGGGAGCTGTGGAGCCTCGCGTTCGTGCTGGCCGCGAGCCTGCTGGTCGCCATCAGCAAGGAGGCCAGCAAGGCCAGCCGGGGCCCGTTCAAGGCCGGGCGCTTCTGGGGGAACGTGGGGCTGGGTGTGGCGGCCGGCATGTGCGCGCCCCTGCTGATCGAATACGTGGTGCAGCACTACACGGGCAAGCCCCTCACGGGCGGCGCCAGCGTCGGCCTGGGCATCCTCGGGGCCTACGCGGGCCGGGACTTCCTGAAGGCCGCGTATAGCGCCCTGCTCAGCCTGGGGCAGGCGTTCGCCAAGCTCAAGGGTTTCTCCATCAGCTACGACCAGTCGAAGGTCAAAGGCACGAAGAAAGGCGGTGAGGACGATGCGTAACGCGAATCGACTGACCCGGAGCGCGCCGCGCGTCCTCTGGGAAGCCCTGCACAGACTCCCGCAGGTGCTGCTGATCCTGCTGCTGTGCGGCCTCCTGATTGGCGCGTACACGACCGACGCCTGGCTGGCGGATCTGGGTGACACGGTGCTGGGCCCGCCGGTCGTGCAGGAGGGCCTGCGGGGCCTGATCATCATGGCCGTCGCCCGCGCGTTCCAGCTGCGGTGGGCGGTCGTGACCGGGTGGAGCCGCGTGGGGTGGCTGCTGCTGGCCTGCGGCGTCGCCCTGAACCTCGCCCGCGGCCACTTCAGCGGCACGCCGCTGACCCTGGCGTTCGCGCTGGGGCACCTGGGCCTATTGATCCTCACCACCCGCCTGATGGTCGCCACCCTGCGCGAGCAGCGCCTCGCGGATGAGTGCGCGACCGTCCGCCGCCAGCTGGCGGCAGCTCACGCCCGCATTGCCGAACTGGAGGCCCAGCATGACCCTGATCACCCCTGACCTGATCCGCGCCCTGAATGCCCGCCACCCGCGCCCAGACGTCGCCGCCGCGAAGCTGGGCGCCGCTTTTGACCGGTACGGACTGAGCACGCCGCGCGTGGTGGCCATGGCCATCGCGCAGCTGATGCACGAATCCGGCCTGATCCCGCAAGAGGAAAACCTGTCCTACCGGGCCACGCGCATCCGGCAGGTGTGGCCCTCACGCTTCCCCACGCTGGCCAGCGCGGAGGCCGTGGCCTTCAACCCCCGCGCGCTGGGCGACCTCGTGTACAGCGGACGCATGGGCAACGGGCCCAGCGAGGGCTTCGCGTACCGGGGCCGCGGCATGATCCAACTCACGGGCAAAGCCAACTACCAGACGTACGGCCGCCTCACGGGCTTCGACCTCGTGGGGCAGCCGGACCTGCTGCTGCAGTACGGGGTGAGCGCCCTGGTGGCCGGCGCGTTCTGGCAGAGCCACGGGCTGAATGCACCGGCTGAGCGGGGGGACGTGCTGGCCGTCACCCGCGCCATCAACGGCGGCACCACGGGCCTGGATGACCGCGAGCGCCTGTACCAGCGGGCCCTGAACCGCGTGCCCCGCTACGGGCTGCTGGGCACGGACGCCCCCCTCGACCCGCAGCGGGACGAGGCGCACGACCTGGACACGCGCGAGGAGCTGTACACCCGGGCGCTGTCCGCGCTGGGCGCACGCTAGGCCCGATTTACACGGCAGGCCGCGCCTCCGGGCGCTGACAATCCGCCCTCTCCCGGCCCCTGCCCAGCGCGGGGGCCGCGCCCATTGAGGTGAGTCATGAACGCGAATCTGCTGAAACTGAAGCTGTACCTGAAGCTTTTGGCCTTGAAGGCGCTGCCGGACATCGAGCGCCGCGCCCTGGAGGCGTACGAGCGCACGGGCACCGTTGTGCACGATAAGCGGCAGTTTGCCCGCGAGTACGTGCTGGAACGGTACGCGCAGGCCACCGCGAAGATCCCGGGCCTGCGGGACACGAAGCTCGATGACCTGGCGGTGGGGGCGGCCATTGACGAGACGCTGGACTGGGCATGGGATCAGCTGGGCGACGTGCTCAACAGCATCAGTCATGATCCGGTCGTGACCGCGCCCGATCTGCCCAAGGGGGGTGAGGCGCAGTGATGCGCCTGGCGCTGCTGGCCGCACTGGTGCTCACCGCGTGCACGCCCACCCTGACCGGGCCCGCTGATCCGGGCGGCGCGCGCCTGACCGTCACGCGGGGCGAGGCGTTCGACACCGTGCGGTTCGACACCGGCACGCAGGCCGTCCTGGGCGCGAAACTCACCCTGACGGGCCGGAATCTCGCGGTGAACGATCCGAACTGCGCGGTGGACGGCTCGCAGATCGTGTGCACGCTGGGCGCGCGACCGGCGGAGCGTGGGTACGTGCTGCCCGTGCGAGGTCTACTGATCGTGCAGGCGAATTTTGCCCGCCCAGACGGCCGATCGTATGATTTAATCACGGAGCGGTAACGGACAACTCAGGCGATTGCGCCCCCCTGCACCGGCTCCGGCTGGCCGCAGGGGGGCGCATTTTTATTTCAAGAGCTCATGGTTCTGTTCAATCTGCTCTCTCGTGCTGCTCTTCTTAAACTTTTAGATAAGGAGATTTTTGCTCGAACATACCTATATTTACCGACCATTCTGGGTAAGTGTCTTCTGTTTATGTATCGCAGAAGAGGTGCCATTCTCCAGCTTGGATGCATTAATTCAATTTCTATAAAAATTAGAATGTACTTACCAAACGCCTGCGCATTCATTAGTTTCAGCGGCCCATTGGGGAACAGCGCAATTAAGTAAGTAATAATAGGATAAATTATAAACATAATAAGTACAAAAGCTAGAGCTTCTGAAACCGCATACCTTTTTCGGAATGCGATATGCCCAACGTAAGCCAAGATCGTGTAGAGGGTAATTGCTAATAAATCATATGCATCAGGAGTCATAATAGATCCATTGACTTCTATAAAGCTTTGTGAGCCTGCTATAAGGAATGGGGCTGAAATAGATAACGCGAAAAAAACATGATACCATCTCGATAGCATTAGTCTTCTTTCAATGCGGTCACGATTCGTCTGAGTTGATACTACAATTGAAATGGTGTTGGGAATGGTCTGTAAGGCGAAAATAAATTTACTGATCGA